>JALTPW010000191.1 GCA_026999335.1 Chromatiales bacterium | reverse complement strand
GCAAGCGGGTATACCAACACATCTTCACCAAAGGCGTAACGGAAAGTGCCATCCCAGGTCAGCACCTGAACCGGCGGCATCTCCAGACGGTCAAAGATATAGAGCCCATCCGAGCCAACAGCCAGCGTGGTAATGAGGCGAAAACGCCCTGGACCGGAACCACGCCGCCCCAGCAGCCTCGTTGCCTTGCCGAATGAATTAAAAACAACGACATGGCTGAATGAACCATCGGCCACAAAGACGTTACCCGTCAGCTCATCAACGGCCACATCCATCGGCCGGGACAGGTTTGCCAGATCCTGAAAGCGCATCAGCAGACTGCCATCCTCGGCAAAATGCAGCACTTGCTTGCCCAGCATGTCCACGACATAAAAGGAACGGTCTTTGGCAACGTAGATGCTGCCGGGGTTGCCTGTAAAGTGCTCTGCGACTTCCCTGATGGGACGAAACAATTTGGCCGTCAGGTCATACTGAAAAACGATCTTCAATGCCGCATCGACGATATAGAGAATATCGTCGACTCCGCCAACAGCAACCGGCTGCCGCAAAACCACCTCTTCGACGGCACCCACCGCCAGGCGCCGGAACTGTCCGGTGGCCCCACGCACATCCTGTTGGCCACGGGCAATGACCGACTCGACAACCAACAAACCGGAGCCTGACTGAAGCGGGCTGATGCCGGTTTCCGCCGGAGAGGCCATCGGCTGGCTGGAATCAAAGGATCCCCCCTCCGTTGCGACTCTTTCAAGCTCAGCGATACTACAACCGGCAAGCAGCACCAGCGCTGCATTCAGTAACAAAATACGGGTGAGCCGCGAGATCACCGCAACCCGATATTTTCCCGGGCGACGCTGTGACATCGATTACACTCCATAGGTGGAAAGGCGACCTTACCATGACAAACACCGCAATATTCGCCTTCGATAATTGCCGCCATCGTCACGAAATTTCCGCCCCGCTGAGGTAGAAAAATGGCCGGATGGCAATTTTTGCAGGTCAGCCACTGGGTATGCGGTAAATGAGGAAAACGCACGTAGGGCATTGACGCTGTATTTTTGAAAATCACGTCAAAATCCACCGAGTGCATTTTTTCACTGCCCGTCACCCCGGTTCGAGGAGCAATTAAACCACGGTCAAGTGTGTCAACCCAGTTTATGATGCCTAGCGCATCTCGCGGAAAATCCTTCATTGCATCCGCAGGTGGCTGCAGGGTGTTGACGGCATCATTATCGGGATCATGAATGCCATCCTCCGCGATCGGAACCACATCACCATGCAACTGATAGTGCCCACCACCCTCTCCTGCAGACAGCAGGCCAGGAACCACGACCATCAACAGGAACACCGCAATCCCCGTGGATAAACAGCTCACTGCAAACGCCTTGCCAGAGAAAATCCAAGTCATACCCATCATTTAATCGCCCCGCTCGAACCGACATCCCCCGCCAGCTCTCCTGTAGGCGACCTCAAAAATCCCATAAAGTCTTTTAGATTCTGTGCCATAGGCGTTTGCAATAGATTCAACGGATTCATTCAGTCCGGATATTTCATGAATTTGCATAAAAAATCGCTCCGGGCATGGATTTCACAGAACCTTGATTTGACAAAAAGTCTCGAACAACTCCCGCACCCAACACACTCATTCCGCTGGAGAGGCCAGCTCTCTCGGTAATGACCAGCGACTGGGAGAATATTTCCTGTGGAATCAATGAACAGGCGAGACTATGCATCACGTCATGAAGTACCTGGGTTAGGTTAAAGGCGCTAACGACGTCATTGTGACACACCCACCATGCGCAGAGCACGACGAACGGTCTTCGTCGCCTGCTGCAGCATGCCCACAGCCGCACCATAGTCACCTTCTGCGGCCTTTTCTTTTGCCTCATCACGACGTTTACGCGCCTTATCAAGGAAACTGTCCATCAACTTCAAGGCGCCGGCTGCGGGTCTTTTCATTTCAACGGCCACCGGTATCAATTCTTCGTACCCACCAAACCGCTTCAGCTCATAGTCATATTCATCTGCCGGCGTATCAAATTTCAGTTCATAAACCAGGGTTTTGGAGTCAAGCATCTTGTGCAAGCCCTGGGTCACAATCGCCTGAGCCTGCTCAAGCTTCGCATTGGCCTTTGCATAGTCACCTTTCGAGGCCAAAGACTGCGCCTCCCTCTTCAGGCTGGCAACCCGGGTCTTATCGTAACCAATGTCCTTCGGAAGGCTCCCGGCCTTGGCCATGCGAACGTAATTACTGTCGTAAGATGCCTCGAAATCCTCGATTTCATGCAAGAGTTCATCATGACGTTGTGAAAGTTGCGCGACTGCATCTTCACTGGGCACCATTTTCGATGCCGCACCGACGCCCTTTACCACTTGGTCAGCCAGCGCCAAGGCCTCGGGCAACGCCCCAGCAAGCAGGCTTTCCCGGCTGGCGACCAGGTCTTTCCTGGCAGAAGCAAGCAAGCGCTTGGCCTCCTCATTATCACTGGCAAGCACTCTTTTGGCGCCTTTACCATTGATCATCATGTCCGCAAACATCAGCTTTTGCTCGACCTTTGCTGCAGACACCTGTGCCTTTTTGGGCACCACTGTTGCCGTTACCGCTTCGATCTCTACGGTCTCACCAGGCTCCACAATATACAGGGTCGCCCCCATATAAGGATGATTTCGGCAGGCATAATAAACCTTGTCCGGGGTATTTTTGCCGGGGACAAACGTCAAGGTACCTTTAGAGGTATAAGCCCCTTGAACCCCTTCAACAAGCGGGGCACTGCCCCAGCCTATTTCCTTGCCGGAAAGATAGACATCATGCTGAGGATCCATATCGATCAAAAACGTATATGTCTTGCCGCGCTCGAGAACAATCGACTTCCCCGGCACACCATCAATACTGAACCCCATCGCATGCCCTTTACCGTAGGCAGGATGACTCAAATCCTTCTTGAGCAAAGTAACGACATACTGCTCAGACCCGGCGACTATCGGTTTAGCGGTGGCACCAGGGGTAGGCGATACGGCTTTCCCTGCCTCTTCATCAACGACACGCCTGTCAGCGGTAACCGCGCTCACTGCGGGCGCAGCAGCTGGCATGGCCTCGATAGACATCGTCGGGTCACGAACTTCTTCCACCGGCATTGTCTCAACAGACGCGCTATTCGATTTCTCACCCTGAGAGCCGCCTTGTGTCACGGAGGGGGGCGTATTTTCCACAGTCTCAACAATCGTGACCTGCGTTTCAGCTGGCGTAGCAGCCTCGTCCTGTACCGTATCCTCTCCCAGCGATGTCCGCGTTTCACTGCCGGCGCAACCCCAAAGGCCGAACAGGGAAAGAAACACCAGGATCGAGATGGTTTTAATAAATAAATTCAACATATTACGATACCCATCAGCCTATAAACCGAATAAACGCCGAAGCGAAAATGAACCAGCAACGCTATGCACATTAGAGAAACGGCGCGAACAGAAAGTTCGCGCCGCCAATACCTAGCACTTGCTCAAACGCCCCGTCAACACGACATGGGATCGGTTAACGCCACGGATCCTTTAGACTGGTCTCACTTTGCGGCGGCTTCCAGTCGGCCGGCTTGGGCTTGGAATGACACTTGGTGCATGACTGGGTGGTCACCGGGAATGCCACCTTGCCGTGACACACACCGCACTGCTGGCCCAGCAGGATCCCGGACATGTTCATCACATTTGCTTTACGTTGCGGTATGAATATCTTCGGATGACAGTTCGAGCAATGTAACCACTGGGTATGCGGTTTGTGCGGAAACACCACGTCAGGCACCGTCGATTTCACCTCGCGGACGATATCCAAATCCATGATCAAAGGCTCAATGGTGGGATCAAAACGATCATAACGAGGCTGTAAAAGGTCGGTATCCAGCGCCTTCACCCAGTCCACATAGTTGCCGAATGGCGTTGTCGGAAGACCGTCATAGGCGATCTTCGGTGGCTGCAGAACATGTGTATTGTCGTTATCCGGATCGTGAATGCCGTCCTCTGCGGGAGGCAGATTCCTGGCCTTGGACTTTTCCAGCAAGCGGTTAAAGGTATTTGCCGTGCTCACATGGCCTTTTGCGGCCTTCACTTCTTTTAGCGGCGGCTGAGCGGCCTCTACCTGACTAGCAACGACCGGCAACACGCTTAAAGCCACAACCCCCAAGAAGAATTGTTTCATTTTCATTGTAATAACCCTTCGTTGTTAGCTTACTTATTGCCTAACTTTTTATAAGTCGGCGCAACCAACCGTTGAACAGTACTGCCATGAATCTGGGTCGGCGTGCCAGCAATACCCGAGTGGCACATACCGCAGTTCTCAACGGACCAGGAAATTTCACCATTGTGGCAGGCGCCACAGAACTGACCATCGATAATCTTGGCCATGGTGATTTTGTTACCGCCCGCCTTGAACTTGAAGCCAAGATCCGCATGGCAAACCTTGCAACGGAAACGAATCCGGTGATACCAGTGCGGGAACACCACCGGCCGCATACCTGCCGCATCCGAGTAGTTATTCATTACCACATCAGCGTATTCCGCCTGGGCCGCTTGCGGCAGCACCATAGCGGCCAACATACTCAGCAAGCCTATAAGTGCCGACTTGTACATAGAGCCTCCCTCCATCGTCATTAAATCAAAAGCGAAAACAGAATGATTATTATCAGTGCACCCCGAGCATACTACCCCACATCAAAAGCTGCGGGTAGCCTGAAAGTAAAGTGATTTCACCGGAATACCTTCGCCATTCTGCGTCATACGAAAGTTCGCCGTCATACTCAGAAGCCCTAAACTGTATTGAAAACGGTTATCCCAGTCCAGTCTCTGTGAAGGAATATCATTACCGATTTCCTTGCTGGCACTGAATCGGGAGCGAAAACGCAGGTTGTATATGCCAAAGGGGCGCTGATTCCGATAATTAAGGTTGAAATTGGCATATCGCCGATACCCCGTCTCTGTGCTACCTGATACCAGCTGAGATTCCTGGCGATTGACGTCAAAGGCGGTATTAGCCGTAATAGTACTCAATCTACTGAGAGACAGATCTTGCGACAGGTTGACGGCCGCCCGTTGGAACACCGTCTTCCTGTCGCCCATTGAACGAGAATCCGACATCTGAAAACTCCCATAGGTCGCGCCCCGCCGCCTGCGATAGCTACTGCTCATATTGAAACTATTGTTGAATGTCCTGGAAACCTCTTCTACGGTAGAACTCTTACTTGCCGACAGGCCCTGCGAAAACCCCATGTTCAGCGAGGTGGCACGCCCCGGGGCCCATTGCCCAGCGATGCTATGTGAAAGACCGCCACCGAGCGAGCGGGTGCTGCTCGTTGTCTTTGCCTCCAATGTCTCCGATGTCTCCGATGTCTCCG
>JALTPW010000190.1 GCA_026999335.1 Chromatiales bacterium | reverse complement strand
CCCGATCCCGGACCATTAATTGATGAATCGGAACCAACGCCTGATCGACCGGCAACTCCAGATCCACCGGCTCCTTTTTTCCCGTACACAGGATAATGGCCGGGGTCTTGCCGATCTCGCGTCTCATAGCCCGCAGAAACGCCGCCCGGTTTTCCGGCCCATCAAGTCGGCGGACAAAGTAAAGGTGCGCCCGGTAGCCGCTAAAGCGTGCCGATCCCAGATGCCATAATATGGAATCGTGCAAGCAGGTCACCGGCTGACTTCCAGGGATTCCCAAACGGTGCTGAAGGAAAGCAAGGAACCGGTCGTCATCCACTGCGTGACGCTTCATTGTATCTGCCGCCACGAACACCCATCCGGAAGATGGAGTGAAATACTTGTACTGCTTTCGCTCGGAGTCCCATACCAATTCATGGAATGAATGATCATCTTCACCGGGCACGGCCAGAGCAGCCTGATTCCCAACGGGAGTCAACCAGCCGCCATCTATCAGTTCTGGAGCCAGCCGTGGAAACTCCTCGAGCAGCAGGCCGGCACTAATGGCCATGCGCGGATGATCCATGATCCGCACCAACAGCGCGAAAGCATCCCTGCTCAGATTCTTTTCTTCCCGCATCAAGCCACCTCCTCAAGCAGCCCCCAGCGTTTGAGATATTTCTCGCCAATCAGCCGCTCGCGCTCGGTGCGGCTGCGCAGATCACAGCCATTGGGCATGGTGATTTTTACCGGCAATACCTTGTGGCGGTTGGAACCGTTTTCCGGATGAAAGCGGATGGAGAGTTGTGCCTGAGTGGGCGTAAAACTGCCCGAGGTGAGTGGGTTGTGCCCACCGAAATGTTCATGGGCATACTCGTGGAAACCGATCTCCCTCTTGGCCGGAACCTCCAGCTGAATACGGCCATCACTGGCCAGGTCCTTCAGCTTCATCATGACGATCTGTACCGATTCGATACCGTCCTCCGCGTCCCAGTCCAGTGGTTGGTCCTGCATCAGTGGCGTCAGGTCATACCGCCGCAAAGGGACACTCTCGGCTCCAACCTCCTGCTTGAGCAGATCTTCGGTGAAGGCCTTGGCAATAGAATCCCGGCGCTCCCTGCGGGCAGCCACCACCTCGATGACACCGGTGTCCGGCGCATAGGTGATGGCATGCTCCGAAACCGGTCGCCGGATTCGGGAGACAATATCTTCACCCTCGAACTCCAGATAGGAATCGGGCAAGCCCTCCTGATAGACCATTACCTGTACAACATCAACATCGTTGCCTTCATCGTCGACCATGGTGCGCTCGAACAGTTCCAGCTTTACTTTGTCGCCCAGACCAAACAGGGATTTGAGCTGGGCCTTGAAGGTGTCCAGGGATACCTGGTCGGTTGCCAGGCTGATTCCAGCTTCCACCTGATAGCCGCTCCAGTTCCGCCCATGACGATACTGGTCGGCATACCGGATGTCTTCAGCATGGCGGAAGTTGTCCGGTTCATGGAGATAGACCCAGCGACTTCGCTCCACCGCGGAATCCAGCCCGGAATAACTGGCGACATCTGATACCACACTCAGCAGCGCAGCCTGGCCGATCTCATCGGCCATCTCGTAGATACGCTCTGCATCTACGCGCAAGCGGACCTTATCTTCAGGGTCAAGATGATCTACAAGCTGAATGATATTTTTGGCAACGGTGGCATGGTCCTGGCTCCAGTCCACGCCGCCGATGGCAATCTGCTGACTGGTAAAGTACTCCCGGAGTCCCGCAGCAGAAGTACGGCGGATGAAATTACGAATAATCGGCATGGCTACGGTCCCCCCTTTGGTGTAGGATGACAATAAGTTCAATATCGAGAACCCCAAAGATAGAGGCGATTATATCGCTTGTCAAGCACAACTTGTATGTCTATAATGAACTTTATAGTTAAATGAAGGAGGAGAGAGACCGTGGCCAACCTGTTAGGGGCTAAGATAAAAGAGCTGCGCAAGGCCAAGGGACTGACACTTGAGCAACTCGCAGAGCAGATTGGCTCGGGCAAGAGCTATATCTGGGAGATTGAGAATCGGGGAGTAAAACGCCCCTCTGCCGAAAAGCTGGCTGCCATCGCCCGCGCACTGGACACAACCACTGATTTCTTGGTGGATAATGGAATGACAAAACCTACCGACGAAGTAAAACGGGAGGTGTTCTTCCGCAAGTTCGAGAGCCTGGATGAGGAGGACCAGCAGAAGATCGAAGACATTATCGACGCATGGAGCAAGAAGAAGTGACCGAAAAGAAGCGACCTCACAAGGAGGCCAACCGGATCACTCATATCCTGGACACGCTCCCACCTGAGGAGCGATTTCCGGTTAACGTTAAAAAGGTTGCCCTGGAGCTGACGCCCTCGTTCAACGACGACCCAATCACAGAGGTGCAGGGTCATTCCTTCAACAAATTTGAAGGAGCTTTGCTCAAAGATCCAGCCAATCCCCGCTGGGGAATCTTCTACAACACCAATATCGAGCACACCGGCCGGATCCGCTTTACCCTTGCCCACGAGTTGGGTCACTATATGCTGCACAGGATGGATGCTGGTCCCGATGGTTTCGAGTGCGGCACCAACGACATGCTGCGTTACGACTCCGGATACGTGGCGCAGGAAGAAGAAGCTAATGCATTCGCAGCCAGCTTGTTGATGCCTGCTCATGATTTCCGCCACCAGGTTGAGGGTGTGCGGTTCAGTTTCGATCTGCTGGGGCATTGCGCGGACCGCTATAACGTATCCCTTACCTCGGCAGTTCTGCGCTGGCTGGAATTCACTTCCAAACGGGCCATCGCCGTTTTCTCTGAGGACGGGTACATGCACTGGGCGAAGTCCAGCGACAAGGCATTCAAATCTGGTAAGTACTTTGCTACTCGTGGCGGCCCTATCGAAATCCCCGCCAATTCGCAGGCAGCGGAACAGTCCTTTTCCTTCACCGCCCGGGATGGTATTCGCCACGGCTCTGGTGTCTGGTTCAAGGATGAGGAGGTGGTTGAACACACCATCTATTCCGAAGAATACGAGAAGACCCTGACCGTACTGCTGCTGGATGATATTGGTGGGTATAACCAGCTGGATGAAGAACCTGAGGAGGATATTTCTGATCGTTTTTCGAGAGGTTTTTAACTTAATAAATCAGAGCCTACCTACCTGATGACCCAGCCCATCTTATTTGCCTACCTGGATCACAATGTTCTGGATCTCATGATGAAAGGGGACCCGGACAGTATTTGTGATCTCTTGCAGCGTACACAGCTGACACCAGTATTCTCCAACGAAAACTTGGCAGAAATCCAGCGCTCGACCGGCTATGAGAAACAATTTTTAGACGTTCTGGATAACATTGGAGCTCGTCATCTTGTTCCTGTAATGGACGAAGGATTCAAATACACAGGTAGCGCTGAAATCCGACAGATTAGTCCGCACGATGCGTATGATATGTATGTTGATAACGTGGATTCATTACCTGATTCAGGGTTTGGCCTCACCGGTATACTCCAGAAGTTTTACGGGGGCAGGAAAGACCAATCATTTAGTGAAATACTTTCTGATGGGGCAGATGAGTTGCGGCAGTTGTTCCAAGACCTTGAGGAAGAACTGACAGATGTTGCCTGCCTTGATGATGCAACTCGACTTGAGGTGTCGCAGGCCATCAGCAGGCTCCCCGACCTCATGGAGGAACAATACAATTATGTCTCGAAAAAACTCGATGCAGAGCCGAATTCAGCCATCAGGCAGTTCGAGGCATCCACAGGCATAGGGCCAATGGTCCTGAAAAATATTAAGCCACCCGAAGTCGTCCGCCAGATTTGGAAACTTGTTGAAGTCAGTTTCCAGGGCGTCGAGTTCGACCTGGAAACATTCTTTGGGATCAAGCCCCAGCCGTTCGAAGCGGATGCCAACAGAGAACGAACAACTCTTGAGAAGGTCAATGCCGTTTATCACCAGCTCAATTTCCTCGGCTATTACCGCGACTCGCGGATGAGTAGGCCACGCAGATTTGTTGCTTCGTTCAGTGATATGACGCACGCTGGTTTGGCATCTTTCTGTCATATCCTGATATGCAGAGACAAAGATTTGGTAATGAAGACGGCCGCCGCTTATGAGTATCTAGGGGTTGGCACAAAGATTATGTACTACGGCACCAGTAACTAGATTAAGCCGATGGTTTTCGTTGAAGCGGCATCAGGTACAAAAAATGAATAAAGCGTATTCCATAATTGAGCACATCTGGAACTGTCGACTAAATGGCAGCAGCCTTGATTTTGAGAAAGAAATTCTTGGTTTGCTATTGCAACAGGGAATCAAAATCCGTCAGGACGATGGAGAGCTGAAACAAATAAATATTTCCATGCCGACATCGATTCAAGATGCGTTTGTGATCGGCCTACGGTACATCAAAAAGGACGGCACACAGACAGAAGACCATTTCTTGTGTCGCAGAGACATCGGCCCTGATGCAATGCGGTTAGAAATTGAGCCGCACTACAAAAAGCGTTTGGAATTTAGATTGCCCGAGTACCGTGGCACCCATAAACAGCAAGTGTCGTTTGCTACAAGAAATGCTGACATTGGTTACGCGACACATGTGAATACAATCTCTTTTTATAAGACAAACAAATAAACGGCGCATATGGAGAATAGAATTACAGCAAATTAGCTCATCAAGTTCACACTCACGTCGCTATGTTCTGCCTCCACGGTTTAGCATGCGTTGGATTTTAATTTGCAACATTTGACCGACACCGCTACTCGTTATTGCGCTCCTTCGAGATGATGAAGTCCGCAGCATTCCTCACAATATCGCTTATCAAAAATTTTGAATTTTCAAATAGTTACCAAGATAAGCAATGCAAACATTTCTACCCGCGGAAGCACTCTCTGACGAGGAGCGGACGGCCGAGGTCGCCGAGATCCTCGCCGCTGGTGTAATCCGGCTCCTGGAATCACGAAAAGATAGCGATTTTCCACTGGACTTCCCGCCCACCGGAAGCGTTCATCATGACCGTTATCACAACGGAGAAAATGAACGATGAGCGCAGATGTAATCGGCAAGGTGGCAGCGCTGCCTTCACTGGAAAATGATGAACTGAAGAAGCTGTGGCGTGAGCTGTTCGACGAACCGGCCCCTCCTAAGAAGCGGGATTACCTGATTCCGCGGCTGGCCTGGCGCATTCAGGAGCTGGCCTACGGCGGCCTATCCGACAAGGCGCAGGATCGCATCAATCGACTGATACGCAGTAAGGAGCAGCTCAAGCCCAGCAGCAACCGGGTCAAGCGGCCCGCCGTGGGCACGAAGTTGATCCGCGAGTATCAAGGCATAGAGCACCACGTCACCGTCACCCGCAACGGGTTCGAGTACCAGGG
>JALTPW010000189.1 GCA_026999335.1 Chromatiales bacterium | reverse complement strand
CGTCGTCCTGATGCGGATGAAACAAAAGCTCGACACGTTTGATCGTTACCGGGCCTGTAGCTCAGTTGGTTAGAGCAGGGGACTCATAATCCCTTGGTCCACGGTTCGAGTCCGTGCGGGCCCACCATAAAATCAATAGGTTAGCGCGGATCGTTGACCGTCATCACGTTATTAGGTACATTTTCGGTACACTGCTGAGTACCGGGATGTACCGATGGCGACCATAGTCAGAACCCCCTCGAATACCTGGAAGGCCGTCGTCCGCCGCCGCGGATGGCCTACCACGAGCAAGACCTTCCGCATCAAGCGCGATGCGGAGGACTGGGCGCGCGGCGTCGAAGACGAGATGCGCCGAGGCGTTCACGTCCCCCGCGCGCGAGCTGAGCGCACCACCGTCGGGGATGCACTGCGGCGTTACCTCGACGAGGTGACACCGACCAAGAAACCCTCCACCCAGGCTGCCGAGCGCAAGAAGGCCAAGCTCGTGATCGAGCGCCTGGGGCAATATGGACTTGCCCAACTCAGCCCCGAGCGCATCGCCGAATACCGTGACGAGCGACTGGCAGAGGGTAAGAGTCCGAACACTGTGCGCCTGGAGATGGCCCTGCTCGGTCACCTCTACACCATTGCTATCCGAGAATGGGGCCTCGGACTCATCTACAACCCGGTCGCCAACGTCCGGCGGCCCAGTCCGGGCCAGGGCCGCGACCGCCGCTTGAGCTGGAGTGAGATGCGGCAGATGCTCAAGGCCTGCGACGCTCACTCCAATCCCATGCTCGGCTGGATCGTGCGCATCGCGCTCTACACTGCCATGCGCCAAGGGGAAATCCTTTCTCTCACCCTCGATCAGGTCGATCTGCAGCGACGCATCGTGCGCCTCAGTGACACCAAGAATGGCAGCGCGCGCACCGTGCCGCTGTCGCGCCGGGTGGTGGCTGTGTTCCGTCAGGCCTTGGGCAATCCTGTTCGTCCACGAGATACAGACCTGATCTTCTACGGTGAACCGGGTCGTGATGGTGTTCGTCGTCCTTACCAGATGCACAAGGTCTGGGCCGACGCCTTGAAACGTGCTGGGATTACAAACCTTCGCTTCCATGATCTGCGTCATGAATCGGTTTCTCGATTCGTGGAAATGGGGCTGAGCGATCAAGAAGTCGCGGCAATTAGCGGCCACAGAAGTATGCAGATGTTGCGACGCTACACGCATTTGCGTGCGGAAGACCTAGTCGACAGGCTGGATAATCCAAGACACCGCTAGATTTTGCATATTGTTTGCTAGAGTTCGTTAGGTTTCGCCAGCCTTATGTTGCGAGCTGGCGCGGGGTTCGCTAGGATTTGAATTACTCCGCACAGACAGCATTCCGGAAAATGTGGCGGGCCGGAATGTGTGCAAACATCCTCTCTTCGAGATCCGGTCACCAGACCATAACCCAAAGGGTCAAATCTCATTTCCGCCACCATTGAAATGAGGAATGACCTATGGGAACAAATGATCTGTTGTGGGCGGAAAACGCACCCTTCAACGAAGCATCGCTTGCCAGCCTGAGCGATATCACTAAAAGCACCGAGAGGCAGCTTGTTGAGAGATTTGGCCATCTCTTGACCTTGCAGCAGACCGCAGAGCTGTTTCACCGCACGCCGGACGGCCTGCGGGTGTCCCTGGCACGGAATACCGTATTCTCCCGCGCGTTGAATGCCGCCAAACGAAGAATTGGCAGGCGAATCTACTTCCGCGCCTCCATGTTGGCTCAGTTGATCGAGGAGGGCGCAGTATGAGCGTGATCCGTGTCATGAAGAATGACAATTTCACCGTCCTTGCCAACGGCACTCTGCGGGATGAGCGGCTGAGCTTGGAGTCAGTCGGTCTGCTGGTGCGCTTGCTATCCCGGCCGGCTGACTGGACGGTTCGGTTCGAGGCACTGAGGCGGGAGAGCCGCGTCGGCAGAGACAAGCTCCGTCGTATTTTTCAGGAATTGGCGGGTGCGGGATACATAGTGCGACGGCGGGTTCGCCGCCGCAACGGTAAGTTTCATTGGCTGACGGAGGTGCATGAGGTGCCACAGACCAGTGACTGGAAATCAGTCAGTGGTTCGCAAACCAGTGACTTGAAAACCGTCGGTGGGAAACAAACCCATATACAAATACAGAAAAGACAAAGAAACACTACTACCACTACACAGGGTTGTGGTGGTGATGTGGATGATCTGGTCTTGCCTCGCTGTTTGGGCCAGACGGAGGCCCGAGCGGCCAGAAAGCTACTGTTTGCTGTCGGCAAGGATGCCCAGGCACTCGTGGATGTTCTCCAGGCGGCGATTACGGCTGGCGAGATCCGGAAGTCCAAGATGGCATATCTGAAGGCGCTCATCGCACGGCACCGGACAGGAGAATTTGACCCAACACCAGGCCTGCCTATTGCCAAGGCGCGAGAGCGAAAGCGCCGACGACCAAGGACTGATGAAAAGCCAACGACTGAGGCCGTACTGCGTGAGCATGCACGTCTGCTCCGGCAAGATGAGAAGAGCTACCTGGAGCGCTGCAAGGCAGCTTCGTGGCGTGCGAGAGATAGCGTAAAGGTGGCACAAGGCGGCCAGGCCTGCCAAGGAGGTCAGCCATGATCCAGGTCTGTATTCGTGTCCCCGAAGAAATGGCCAAAGAGGTCCGTCGCATGGCTGCCCAGTTCGGTGTGCGGGACTCGGAGATATGGCGCCGCCTGCTGCATCGCGGTCTGGATGGCGAAGACAAGGTGATCAGGGGTGTGCAGATTGAAACCCTCTGTCTCCTGCGCAGACTCGCTGCGCACACGGACATGGACATCGTCTACAAGGCCAAGTCCGATGCCCGCAGCATTCTGCGCCAAATGGGCGTGATGGAATAGCGGGCTGCTGACGGGAAGTAAACTTTCGGTATACTTTCCAACGCACGTTCGGCAAATGTGTGAAAGAGCTACCGCACCCGCCCTCCGGGGCGGGTTACCTCCGCCACTCCCATACGCTGCGCGCATGGGCCCCCGCCATTTCCCTACACACCCGACGCAACCCCTGTTGCAGGCGTAACCCCCTGATTTTGCGATTGAAAATCATATCCAGATGCCGTGGTTGTTTGTATGGCGGATGGTATGTGCCAGAGTTGTATTTGAGAATCAATGGGTTACGATGGGCGGAGGCTGATGTACTGCGTATGCAGATTTCGTGAATAAATATAGAAAAGGGCAGTTTTCTTGCTATGATGGGGCTGACATGTATAGAAACTCTGCGATTTATATACAAGTGTGGGCAGGGGAGCGGTCGAGATGACGACGCCATCGATCCCCTTATTGCCACCCGAAACGGAACTGGAAAGCCGCGCTGTATTGAAAAAGCTTGCCCCGGCGCACCGCTACCTGGCCGAACTGAAAGGCATGGCAGCGACCATCCCCAATGAGCACATTCTCATCAATACCCTGGCCCTGCAGGAGGCCAAGGACAGCTCGGAGATCGAGAATGTCATCACTACGCAAGACGACCTGTACAAGGCCAATTTGTTTGCGGACTACATCAAGAATCCCGCCGCCAAGGAAGTGAACCGTTATGCCTCGGCGCTGAAGCTGGGTTTTGAGCAGGTCCGGCGAGACCGCCTGATTACCGTCAATCGCATCATCGAAATTCACCGTGTTCTGGAGCAGAACGACGCCGGCATCCGCACCCAGGGCGGTACCGTACTCATGAACGAGACTACCGGTGAGACGGTATACACCCCGCCACAGACCCATGAAGAAATCGTGCGTCTGATGGGCAACCTGGAGCAGTACATCAACGACGACGCCCTCAGCGACGCCGACCCACTGGTGAAAATGGCGGTGACTCATCACCAGTTTGAGAGCATCCACCCCTTCTACGATGGCAACGGCCGAACCGGGCGCATCATCAATATTCTGTATCTGGTGGCCAAGGGCCTGCTCGATATTCCCGTACTCTATTTGAGCCGCTACATCATCCGCACCAAGGATGACTACTACCGCCTGCTGCAGGAAGTGCGCGACAAGGGAGACTGGGAGCCCTGGCTCATCTACCTGCTCGAAGGCGTGGAGCAGACCGCCCGCCAGACCATCTGGATCATCGCCCGTATCAAGGAAATCATGCAGGACTACAAGCACCGCATTCGCAAAGAGTTGCCAAGAATTTATAGTCAGGATCTGTTGAATAACCTGTTTCGACACCCCTATACCCGAATCGAATTGATACAGCATGATCTTGGCGTGTCGCGCCTGACCGCGACAAAATATCTACAGCAATTGACTGATCAGGGTTTCACCGAAAAGCATAAAATCGGGCGTTATAACTATTATGTGAATCGGCCCTTGATGGATGTTTTTGTTGAAATTCCGGATATGTAAGAAAATGTATGAGAGCTAATCGGAGCTTCTTTTATCAGAAATACAGAAAACAGGCGTTATGAATGACAACTAACTCAAGCAGCTACGGCATTCGCGATAACCACCACTGTGGCAAGGTTGCTGATTTCCTTATCGAGAAGTTATCAGCGGGCAGCGCGCTTTCAGTTGTTTCCGCTTATTTCACAATCTACGCCTATGAGGCCCTGGAAGGCCAACTAGAGCAAATCGACAGTCTAAAGTTCCTGTTCGGCGAACCCAGCTTCATCACCTCGCTCGATCCTGAAAAGACCGACAAGAAATCTTTCAATATTGAAGATGAACACTTGGAGTTGTCCAACCGCCTGAAGCAGAAGGAAGTGGCACGCCGCTGCGCGGACTGGATCTCAAGAAAGGTTGAAATCCGTTCTATCCGCCAGGCCAATCTCCTGCACGGCAAACTTTACCACCTGCATGATGGCCACCGCGAACACGCCATTCTCGGTAGTTCCAACTTCACCCGCCGTGGCTTGGGCCTATCGGCAACACCCAATATCGAGTTGAATCTTATTGTAGACAGCGACCGGGACCGGGCGGATCTGAAGGCCTGGTTTGACAATATCTGGGGCGATGATGGGCTGGTGGCCGACGTCAAGGAAGACGTGCTGAAGTATCTGGAACAGCTTTACGTCAATCATCCCCCAGAGTTTATTTACTTCAAGACGCTCTACCATGTTTTTGAGCGGTTCCTTTCCGATCAAGCGGACGATGCGCAGCTATTTGACCGTACCGATATCGTTGATACGCAGGTCTGGAAAACATTGTTTGATTTTCAGAAAGACGGCGCCAAAGGCGCCATCCACAAAATCAACAACCATAACGGCTGCATCCTCGCGGATAGCGTCGGCCTGGGGAAAACCTACACAGCCCTCGCGGTCATCAAATACTACGAGCTGCGCAACCATCGGGTATTGGTATTGTGTCCGAAAAAATTGCGCGACAACTGGACGGTCTATCTGGCGCAGAATAACAGTGAACTCAATCC
>JALTPW010000188.1 GCA_026999335.1 Chromatiales bacterium | reverse complement strand
CGGTGGAGGTCTCCTTGACGTCGAAACTTGAGGTGATGGTGCGCTCGAAATAGAAACGGGGTTCATCGGGGGCGGGGGGATAGGCCAGCTCGATGGTCTGTTTGCGGATCTCGTCTCCTGCGCAGCCTGCGGTTAGCAGTGCGATGGTCAGTAGAATCAGGCTGTGGTGTCTGTTTATTGTCGTCATTTTATGTGGCAGGTAGAACATAGAACCTCAGGGTTGGCTCGAAGCAAAAGTGGGCGGGAGGGGTCGTGCACATTGTGGCAAGTCATGCATTCTACATTCCCATCGTAGAGTTTTACACCATTAAGGAATCCATCGGGGGTTTCCAGTGGACGGAAGTCCACATCACTGAAACCAATACCGGCATATTGTATGGAAATCGGGTGGTCATTGCGCAGGTCGGTGCCCAGTACTTTTGCGGTGATATCGTGTCCGATCCGGCCATCGTGGCATTTACCACAGCTCTCGATATCGTCGCTCGCACTGAGGCGCATATGCATGGAGGTGTCTTGACTGGCATCGAAGGTGACCGGTTTGAAGACGACCATGTCGACTGCCATCGTGCCGTCGTGACAAGACAGGCAGAGCATGCTGATGGGGTTGGGGGTGTTGGCCTTCTGGTCGAGGGTCGGGCTATCGAACAGCTGATAGTTGCTGAGTGTCGGGACATAGCGGTTCCAGCCATCAATGCCGCCAAAGCTGGCAGGGTTTGCGCCCGCTTCTTCCGGCGGGATATGGCAGTATACGCAGGAGTATCCGTAGTCAGAAAAGGCGACGCCGGACATGGAGTTTGTGCCTGAACGCTCATTCAGACCGGTGAAGTCGTGTTTTGAGCCCAGAATGGGGTCACTGGCGCCCAGCACCGGGTCGCCAACAATTGCGGCCGCGAAGGTATAGGTTCCCCATACCATTCCTGCCAGTAGCGTCCCTGCCAGTAGAGAGGCGATGAGTGTAAATTTTGTGTGCTTGTCTGAGCTGTTGGATTTTGGCGCCATGATCATTGCCCGAAACTGACGTTGGTATTATTTACCCTGTGTCGGCCTGTTGCGGTTATATTTTTAGTTGGCCGTTGCTTGGTTGTAGTTATTAATTATTATTATACGGGTATTATATTCTTATATGGGTATTACAATGTAGCGGTGGTCGCCGTCCATGCTCATCGGTAGAGTAGCGTAATATTATTTTTTACGCCACAATCTGCGGGCTGCGGCGGGTGGTTTCTTCCGCTTGGCATTCTGTGTCACGAACATATTGAGGGTAGCATGAAAAGATTTGTCCTGTGGTCTGGATTGGCGCTGGGCGGCCTGTTGGTTTCGGTTGCCCAGGCTGAAGTGATCGATGCGGGGAAGCTTTACCGTGAGGCTTGTGCGATTTGTCACGGCGATGCCGGGGATGGCAAGACGGCAACACAAAGTGGTCTGAGGCCAAGCCCCAGAGACTTTACCAGCACGGAGTCCGCCATGGAGTTGACGCGCGAGCGTATGATCTTCGCGGTCACCAATGGCCGGCGTGGCACGGCCATGATGTCCCACAAGGGACGCTTTACAGCGGTGGAGATTGAAGCGGTGGTGGACTATGTGCGTGAGA
>JALTPW010000187.1 GCA_026999335.1 Chromatiales bacterium | reverse complement strand
TTGTAACTACTCAGCCCGAAACGTCCACAATCTATTGAATAACGGATAGATTGTGATATAACCTCCACAGCCATGCAACCCCTACCCGATCTAAAGAGTCTCAGCCACACAGAAAAAGATGAGTTGATCATTCTGCTCTCGCAGCAGGTTGAGTTCTTGCAAGTTCAGTGTGCCCGTATTGCCGGGCTGGAAAAAGAGATCGAGGCACTAAAAAACAAGCTGGCCAAGAACAGTCGTAACAGCAGCAAGCCGCCTTCTAGTGATGGTTATGGCAAACCCAAGCCAAAAAGCCAGCGCAAAAAAAGTGGGCGTAAAAGTGGGCGTAAAAGTGGTGGGCAACCCGGACATAAAGGCAGCACCTTCAAACAGGTCGAACACCCGCACCATGTTCAGGAACATGCGGTCACTCAATGTAACCACTGCCATGCGGACTTGTCAGAGCAAGCATCGACTCAGCATGAAGCACGCCAGGTCTTCGACCTTCCAGAGATTAACGTTTGCGTCACAGAGCATCGCGCACAGATCAAAACCTGTCCCCATTGCGCCGCTCGCGTGAAGGCCGAGTTTCCGGCGCAAGTAACGCAGCCCGTGCAGTACGGCAATCGCGTACACGCAACAGCAGCCTATCTGAGTCAATACCAACTGCTCCCGTACCAGCGTTTGCAGGAACTCTTTCACGACCTGTTTCAAATCAAATTGAGCCAGGGTACGCTCAACAACATACTCAGCCGAGGCCATCAGAAGCTTGAAACATTTGACGAAACAGTCAAAACTCTGCTGAGAAGCAGTAACGTCGTCCACTTCGATGAAAGCAGTATTCGCTTAGAGAAAAGCTTAAACTGGCTACACGTTGCCTCAACTTCGCAACTGACCTGCTATCACATCGATCCCAAGCGGGGACAAGCGGCCATGGACGTCATGGCCATACTGCCTGATTATCAGGGCTACGCCGTCCATGATCATTGGGCCAGTTACTACAGCTATAATTGTCAACATGTGCTTTGCAATGCACATCATCTACGTGAACTCACGTTTGCCCATGAGCAGCATCAACAACAGTGGGCCGCCAAATTGAGCCAATGTTTACTGGATGCCAAGCGAGAGGTCGATGATGCCAAGGTGGCTAATGCACCCTCACTAACGGTATCGCGCATCACCTACTTTGATCGGCGTTACAGTCGTCTGTTGCGCGCGGGTCGCGATGAGCTTCCGGTGTTATCTGTCGATAAAAACAAGAAACGCGGAAGAACGAAACAGCACAAAGTTAAAAACCTCCATGACCGCTTGGTGAACCACAAAAAGGAGGTGCTGGCGTTTTTATACGACTTCTCGCTACCCTTCGATAACAACCTGGCCGAACGTGATGTGCGCATGGTCAAGGTGAAGCAAAAGGTCTCCGGCTGCTTTCGCTCTAACCAGGGCGCGCAAACATTTTGCCGCATTCGCGGCTACATCTCTACGCTTAAAAAACAGGGGCATAATGTCTTCAATGCATTGAGCGATGCCTTTGATGGTACTGCGCTGATTTTTTGCGAAGAAAAATGATACAGGTAGGCTGAGTAGTTACTTATAATTATATATTACTAGACTTGATTCCTTTAATTTAAATTTCATAATTCAATGCCAAGAACTTTAGTTAAAAAAAGAAAAATAATCAAACTTCCTAAGCATAAAATGGCAAAAAACAGATATACATAACTCAAAAAAATGTCTGGCCATGGGGCGTTGCCACGGAAATCATAACCATTGGTGACGTTATGCATGATTTTGTGGCGTTTGCCGTTGATGAGGTTTTTAAAAAGAATAAACGAAGCGTAGTATCCCGTCCTCACGACGACTCCCATAATTGAGCTCAGCGGTATAATACGATCATATTCAGGGAACATGGCGTCGTATTTTCGTGTTAGCCGAAAGTATAGAATGGGGAGCAAAACAAAGTACCCCAATGCACCAATACCACCACTAAACGCTAGCAGCAGTGTAAGCCACTCTTTAACTTCGGACGAAAGCTCCACCCCTGATGCCTACCGTTGCGTTTATATTATGCTCAGGGTATCTCGGACAATAGTTGCTTTTTCCGTTCTGGCGGCATCGCCGCCTCGTAGGCTGATATCTGCTCGTAGAGCACTTCACCAATCCAGCGGCCGAATTTCGCTCCCGCTAATGCACTGACGCCACCGGCCACGGTAAGGATAATCAGTCCTGGGCCGAGAAAGATACCGACAGCAAAAGTTGTAAAGCCCGCTACCGCAATACCCCCAATCAGCGCCGCATACTCCTCATACGCCACCTTCTCCGCATTGCCTCCCGCATCACGGGCATCCTGCACTTTCTGGCCCGCCAACCCGGCATCGATGATGATGGTGCCATAGGCGCTCACTCGGGCGATTTTCAGGAGGCTCTTCAGGCGCCAGACGTCACGGCTGCCGGTCAGGTCGATGCTGTGCTGGCGGCTGCGCAGTATCCGCATGCCCTGCTGCGGGCTTTTCAGAGCAGGCGATCCCCGGCGGGCCATGCGCCTCAGCTCGCTGTTATAGGATGCGTTGAGCCGTTCATGGGCCGGTTGCACTTTTTCAATCTTGATGTTGTTGCGCTGTTTTTTGGGCGCGTTTTTCCATTGCACCAGGCTGTCGTTATAGGCCTGTAATGCCTGGATATACCCCTTGCCCCGGGCCCGGGAGGCGCCCAGCAGGCCACCGGCAAAGGCCTTGAGGCTGTCCTCGCCGGCGGGCAGGGTTTCCATAAGTTCGCCCAGGGCCAGAACCTCGTCGCCGGGGTACTGCTTCAGTAATGCACGCAGGGTGGCTTCTTCTCCCAGGGTCAGCTTTGGATCCCTGCCGGTACACAATGCCGAAAAATAGTTTGCAGGCGTTCCAATACCAAGAGGCCCTGGAAGTGGTGAATTCGTCAGCGCCAATGTGCCATCGTTAATGGGGGGAGATGCCGGCCCTATCCCGAGTGGGCCTGGAATTCTGCTGCTGGCCATAGTTAGCTCCTGTTTTATGCTTGTCGTTGTGAAAACAACCCGCCGAAGATAGTCACATACTGTTATTACCGGCGGCAAGTGTGGCTGAGTTCGTTCCTCAGCCTGATTGTCCATATTTTGTGCGCACAGCGCACACTACAACCTATCAAAAACTCGATACTTGAGAAGCATTCAATCCAGGTTCTATCATCCGACAAATGGCTGCATGGTTTCCCCCGCAGCAATCCGGTATAGTCTGCACCTCAACCTCAGTCCCTGCGGGAGAGAGTGGCCAGTTGATCGTTGGCTGCCGCCGAAGGCGCAACCGCCCGGAATCGCTCAGGCAAATGAACCGCAGGCGACAGGTTGACTCTGGAGAGAGGCCGGTGAACCGGCCCACCGAAGGGGTAAAGGACGTTTCTATTCATTTGCTTACGACCCCAAAGGCCGCAAGCAATGAATAGAAATGCCCTAAAGCTCTCAGGTAAACGGACAGAGGGGCCGCAGGCATGTGCCTGCCAACCTTTATTCGTTCTCAAAAGAGGCCTGACCTCATGCCCCAGCAGACCCCCCTGTATCAGCAACACCTCATGGCCAAGGCCAAGATGGTGGACTTTGCCGGTTGGGAGATGCCCATCCACTACGGCTCACAGCTGGAGGAACACCACCAGGTGCGCCGCGATGCAGGCATGTTCGACGTCTCCCATATGGTGGTGCTGGATCTCGCCGGCCCTGCGGTCACCGATTTCCTGCGCCGCCTGCTGGCCAACGATGTGGCGCGCCTCAACGCCAGTCCCGGCCGGGCTCTCTATTCCTGCATGCTCAACGAGCGCGGCGGGGTCATCGACGATCTCATCGTCTACTTTATGCACGACAACGGCTACCGCATGGTGGTCAACGCCGCCACCCGCGACAAGGATCTGGCCTGGGTCGCCCAGCAGGCCACCGCTTTCGAGGTGAGCATCCGCGAGCGTAACGACCTGGCCATGATTGCCGTGCAGGGCCCCAATGCCCGCGACAAGACCGCCAAGGCGCTGGGTGAGGCACTGACTCCGGCGATGGCACTGAAATCCTTCTTTGCAGTAGAGAGTACGATGATGTGCGGCGATGAGTTGTTCGTCGCCCGCACCGGCTACACCGGCGAGGACGGCTTTGAGATCATGCTGCCTGCCGCACAGGCAGGCAGCGCGTGGACGGCCTTGCTCGCCGCCGGCGTTGCCCCCATTGGCCTCGGTGCGCGCGACACCCTGCGTCTGGAAGCCGGCATGAATCTCTATGGCCAGGACATGGACGAAGACACCAGCCCGCTGGAGGCCGGGCTTGCCTGGACCGTGGCCTTCAAGCCCGCCGGGCGTGACTTTATTGGCCGTGCGGCGTTGGATGCTCAGCGTAAGACCGGCCCTGCACGCAAGCTGGTGGGCTTGGTGCTGGACGGCCGTGGTGTACTGCGCGCCCACCAAAGAGTGACCACCAGCGCCGGTGAGGGCGAGACCACCAGCGGCAGTTTTTCCCCCACCCTCGGTCAGGCCATCGCCCTGGCCCGCGTGCCGGTTACCGCTGGCGAGACCTGCACGGTGGAAATCCGTGGCAAGCACCTGCCCGCCCGTATTGTAAAATATCCTTTCGTACGCCACGGCCAGCCCTGCATCGATTAAACATCACCAGCATCGATTATTGTAGGAGCGGCTTTAGCCGCGACAAAGACAAACAAGACTATCGCGAGCAAAACCGCTCCCGTAGTAGACTGAATCCAGCCCGAGGAGCCTTCAGAGGAGAAAACCATGAGCAATATCCCCAGCGAACTAAAATACACCAAGTCCCACGAATGGGTGCGTGTCGAAGGTGACGGCACTGCCACCGTGGGCATCAGCGACCACGCCCAAACCTTGCTGGGTGACATGGTGTTCGTTGAGCTGCCCGAACCCGGCGCCGCCTTGGAGGCGGGTGAAGAATGCGCAGTGGTGGAGTCGGTGAAGGCTGCTTCCGATGTGTATACCCCACTGAGCGGCAAGGTGGTAGCGGCCAATGAGCTGCTGGAGGATGCCCCTGAAACCGTCAACACGGACGCCTACAATGATGGCTGGTTGTTCCGCATCAGGCTGGAAGACGAGGCCGAGCTGAAGGAGCTGCTGGATGCCGAGACCTACGCCGAACTGGTTGCCGAAGAGGATCACTGATGCCCTTCATTCCCCACACCGAGGATGACACCCGGGCCATGCTCGCGACTTGTAGCGTGGACAGCATCGAAGACCTGTTCGACGAGATCCCGCCCGAGCTACGCGCGAATGCCCTTGACGGTATTCCCGCAGGTCGCGACGAACTGGCCGTCAGCCAGCTGTTGCATGCTCGCGCCGCACAGAATGCCCAACCCCTGTGCTTTTCCGGCGCTGGCGCCTACGAGCACCATATCCCAGCGGCGGTATGGGAGATC
>JALTPW010000186.1 GCA_026999335.1 Chromatiales bacterium | reverse complement strand
ATTCCACTGTTGTTACAGCGCCTGGGCATCGACCCCGCCCTGGCCGGCGGCGTGGTGCTCACCACTGTCACCGACGTGGTGGGTTTTCTTTCCTTCCTTGGACTTGCTGCGATGGTGCTGCATTGAGTCGGCGGCCCCTGGCACCACAAAGTTTGGCAAGTGCGGCCTCATAGAAGGATGGTTGCTATCCATCACTCATGGCTGAACACCTGCCGCAGGGGTTCAATGTCACAGGGTTGTATCGAGCCGTGGCGCTGTATAGCATTATCCTGGATTAATCCAGGATAATAGGTCGAAACACGGGTAAGGGGATGGATGATGGCATCGTCAGACATTTCCAGCCAAAACCTAAAGGAGAGGGTGAACAATGGTATGTCCAGATATTTCGATGTTGAGATTTAGCCAGGCAGGTGAAGCGGCAATAGAGGATATAAAACGCATACAGGGAAGCGCAAATGCACTTGCCGGTATGCTGAGCAGCAGTGTCCTGCTTTAAGATTTTCACGGGGCACCGCATACAGTTACAGGGCAGCGCACACAATATTGTGCAAAAAGACTGGGAACTCTGGGCACAGGCAATGCGCGCCGTGCCCAATATGGTAAGCCGAGAAATTAATCGAATTGCACAAGAGCAGGTAATGCAACCTCTTGCGATGGACGAAAGAAGCTTTTGGAGGGCGGTAGCTGATGGTTGTCGTTAAAAAGGGGATTGTCGTTGGTTTGTTGTGGGTCATTGCCTCGGCCGCATGGGCGAAAGAAGATCCCACGTTTATCAATGAGCAGCAGGAAGACGAAATTATTAATCTTGCTTATACGAAAATGAGAGCCTCGATTGGGACGCTCGAAAGAAAAATTGACGAGTGTAAAGCGCTGGCAAAAGATACCACGCTTGACCCCGCATTGTTCCAGTCATTGCCATTGACGAAGCAGGAGGCCAGAACGGCCTTGGGCTATTTTCGTTCATATGCTGAAGACAAATGTGAAGGCAAGGAGCTTTGGGCAAAGATTGCTATGGAATTCGCCCAGTTTAAACATATAGAAAAACTCTATAAGGGAGAAAACATTATAGAAACAGAAAGTTACCTTGAAATGATCTGTTGCATGAGTGCAAGAAGTCATTTTGAGACAATATGGCGGTATCTAAAGATTGCCCCTGAAATCAGGGAAGAACTGGAACGTATGCCAGAATTGCAAGAACCGTTTAACGCTATTGCAACAGCCAGAAAAATGGGTTTATTTTAGCCATGCAGGCTGTTTTCCGGGCGGTAACAAAAAAGAGCCTCTCACGAGGATCCTTTTACGTTCCGCAGAAAGACATTACTCAGTGGTGATGACCTTTCGGGCCGTGTGCATGGCCATGTTCCAGCGCTTCGGTGGTGGTCGCGTGGATATCGGCGATCTTGACCTCGAATGTCAACCGCACACCAGCCAGCGGGCGGTTGCTGTCCATGGTGACGGTATCGTTGCCGCCCTGGCCGGCGGCGTGGTGCTCACCACTGTCACCGACGTGGTGGGTTTTCTTTCCTTCCTTGGACTTGCTGCGATGGTGTTGCATTGAGTCGGCGGCCCCTGGCACCACAAAGTTTGGCAAGT
>JALTPW010000185.1 GCA_026999335.1 Chromatiales bacterium | reverse complement strand
ACGGCAGGGTCAGAATCCACAGAATCGGGCGGATGAAGGCGTTGACCAGGCCCAGCACAAGGGCCGCCCACAATAGTCCGCCAGTGGAATTGACGCGCACGCCCGGCACGATGCGGGTCACTATCCATAGCCCCAGGGCCGTGATCAGCCAGATAAAAAGAAATCCCATCAGCATGCGTCCCTTTTCCTGTTCTCGATGAAGTCGTTGCCCGCATTGTACCGATGGATGGCACAAGGGTGTGCAACCTGAGTTACAGATGCTCGTTACGGGCGGTGTTAGTGTGTGACCCTACTTTTGTTAGCCGATGAATGCGGGGTAAACAAACAAGCATGGACAAACAATACGATATTCTGGTCATCGGTGGCGGGCCCGGCGGAACACCTGCTGCAATGGCGCTGGCGCGGGCTGGCAAAAAGGTGCTGCAGGTGGAAGCGAGCGCCGGTTTGGGCGGCACCTGCCTGTTCGAAGGCTGCATCCCATCGAAGATATTTCGTGAGACGGCGCGCCGCCTGCGTGATGTTACTCGCACCGCGGAGTTTGGCATTCAGCTACCCACCGAACTGGTGCATCTCGATTGGCGCAAGGTGCAATCGCGCAAGCGGGAAATACTGCAACGCCGCAGCGGGGCGGCCATCAAAAGAGTGGCGCAAATAAAAACACTGGATCTGCTGTTTGGGCACGCACAGCTGCAAGGGCCGCGACAGGCGGAGATTCAGCCGCACGAAGGCGAATCTTTCACGCTGCACTTTGAGCAGTGCATTCTGGCCACCGGATCCAGGCCTAACCGCCTGCCAGTGCATGGCGCCGATCTCCCCCGCGTCTACAGCAGCGACGCCATTCTCGATATCGAGTGCATTCCCGAATATCTAACGGTGATTGGTGGCGGGCCCATCGGCGTTGAACTGGCGCAGGTTTTTCATGCCTTGGGGGCAAACGTTACCTTGTTGGAGCGTGGGCCGCGTATTCTGAACGGCGTTGACGAGGAGCTGGCCAAACTGCTGGAGCAGCACTTGATTGTGCAGGGCATCACGCTGCAGCTCAATGTGTCGGTCAAGACTATCTGCCACACCGGCAAGGGGCTGTTCGTGCAATATGACCTGGCGGAGGGCGGCTGTGACCAATCCTTCGCCACCGCCGTATTGATGGCTGCCGGTCGGCACGCACACGTCGACGGGCTGGGTCTGGAGGCCACTGCCATCAACGCGACGCCGCATGGCATTCCGGTTGACGAGACGCTGCAAACCACCGAGCCCGGTATCTATGCCGTGGGCGATGTCGTGGGGCAACCCATGTTTGCCCACTGGGCGACTGCACAGGCGCTGGCTCTGGCAGGTCATCTGCTGGGCCAGCCGGCACCCTATCCACAGGCGGCACACAATTCCGCCGTCATTTTCAGCACCCCGGAACTGGCCATGGCCGGCCTCACCGAAGCGCAGGCCAAGGCAGCTGGCATGGACGTTGCTGTTGCCCGCTATGATTTTTCCCAGGATGCCCGTGCGCAGATCAGTGGCGACGACAATGGGGTTCTCAAAATCGTCTACAACACGTCGGATCGAAAAATCGTTGGCGTGCATGCGCTGGTCGAGGGTGCTGCGG
>JALTPW010000184.1 GCA_026999335.1 Chromatiales bacterium | reverse complement strand
GGCGATCCAAAACTTCCTCGCCAAGCGACACAACTGCCCTGTGCGTTATATCATTCTCACCCATTATCACGCCGACCACACCTACGGCGCTTGTTTTTTTCCGGAAGCTCAAGTGATCGCTCATGCGCGTTGCTACGACCTGCTGGACACACGCGGACGCGAAGGCTTGCGCGTCGCCCAGCAAAGCTCCCCTGATTTGCGCGATGTCGAGATTGTACTACCCCACATGACCTTTGAACAAGGCGTGATGACGGTGCATTTAGGCAACAAAACGGTGGAGTTACGTCACTCCCCGGGCCACAGTCCGGATTCCATCGTGGCGTTGGTGCAAGAAGATCGCGTGCTTTTCGCCGGTGACACCATGATGCCCGTGCCGTACTTCGTGGACGGGGATTATGACGAGTTCGTCTCCAGCCTCAACGCGCTGCGTAACGGGGGCTTTGAAAACGTGGTGCAGGGGCATGGAGAAGTGGTGCTGCGGGGAGAGGTGGAAGAGATCATCCAAGGCAATTTGGACTACCTGGCCGCGGTCCGCCAATATGTCGAAAGCACGTTAGACGCCGGACGCCCCATCCAAGCCCTGGACGACATTTCGATTGAGCTATGCGGAAAAAGCCGGATTCCCCTCAACGGGCTGGTGCAAGATTTGCATCAAGCCAATATGCGCGCGCTTTACAAGACGCTGCAAGAACAGCGCGACGCTCGCTAAGTTTTAGCTCCGGTTTGGCGCAGGAGAACGAGAGTCTCTCTCTAGAGCGTGTTATGCACTTACAGGATATAGGCCATCAAGTGGACGAAACGCTGAGCCATAAGGATAGCGAAGGCCAGGAAATGCAAACCTTTGAGCGTATCAGGCAAGCGTTCGTAATCGCGCGCGAGACGGCGAAAACGGGCCAGCCAACCGAAGCTGCGTTCGACGACCCAACGGCGCGGCAAGAGCACAAAGCCCTTCTTGGTGCCGGGCAACTTGACGACTTCCAGGCGAATGCCTTGGGCAGCGGCGGCTTGGGCGGGGTCCTCGCCGGTATAGCCTTGGTCGACAAACGCGATTTCGACGCTCTGACCCGTCACCGCTTGCACGTCCTGCGCCAACTGCGCTACCTGGGTTCGGTCCTGCTCATCCGCTGCCGTCACCAGCAGGGCCAGCAAATGACCCAGAGTGTCCACGGCCATATGGGTCTTGCTGCCCTTGCGTCGTTTGGCACCGTCATACCCAGCGCGCGCACCACTTTCGGGACTGGATTGCAACGTCCGGCTGTCGAAAATGGCCGCACGCGGCTGCGCCCCTCGGCCTTCTGCCAAGCGCATCACTTCGCGCAGGTCATGCACCATGGCCTCAAACACACCCGCTTTCAGCCAACGTTGGGTTTGCTGATAGACCGCGTACCAGGGCGGAAAATCGTTGGGCAGCATCCGCCACGGTATCCCTCCGCGCACCACGTAGCGCAGCGCGTTGAACACTTCACGCAGCCCATACTTCCGTTGCGGCGCGTCCTCCGTCATCAACGTCAGATACGGCGCGACAAACGCCCACTCGTCATCACTGACATCACTGGGGTAAGGTTTTCGTTCGTTCATACTTCGATTGTACATCGGCACT
>JALTPW010000183.1 GCA_026999335.1 Chromatiales bacterium | reverse complement strand
TGAACATGGGCATGCCCTGGCCCGGGTCGAAGATGAAGGGGATGTCCGCCTCGGCGAACTGTCCGGCGTGCTCGATCATGCCGTCGCGGCCATCCGGCGAGACGATGCCGATGCTCACGCCCTCGGCGTCCGCTACCTTGTTCTCGTGCGACAGGCTCATGGCGCCGGGGTGGAAGGCGGTGATCTGGTTGTCGTCCTCATCGGTGGTGATGAAGGCCTGGCCTGTGAAGGTGCTGGTATAGACCTTGATGTGGCTGCGTGGGATGTTGCAACGATCCATCCAGCTGGCGTATGGGTCGAAGTCACCACCCACCGTGGCCATGGGCAGCGGATCGCCGCCCAACAGCTTGAGATTGTAGGCGATGTTGCCCGCGCAACCGCCATACTCACGGCGCATGTCCGGCACCAGGAAGGAGACATTCAGCATGTGCACCTTGTCCGGCAGGATATGGTTTTTAAATTTGTCATGAAACACCATGATGGTGTCGTAAGCATAAGAGCCACAGATCAGTGCAGACATTGAATTTCCTTCGTTGTGTGTTTGTATTCCGTCGCTTGCGAGGCAGATAATTACCTCGATGGTATCTTAATTTTGGTCAGTTTCATGTGTATGAGGGCAACACTTTTCCCCGCCGGGTTCTTACGTTTCTCGATACCGTAAGGCATGAAACCCAGCCCCGCATAGAGCAGCAGTGCTGGGGCGTTCTGGTTGAAAACTGAAATCCTCAGCTCGCGCAGGGCGTGCTCGCCAAACCCCTGCGCCAACATGTGTTCGACAAGCGCCCGCCCCAGGCCCTGTCCCCGTCGGTCAGTGGCTATCACGACATTACCGATAAAGGCCTTTTCGCCCGCCTGGTAGTCATAATAATTGGCAAAACCCACGATCCGGCCATCAATCACTGCTACCGTCAGGGCCTGCCGGGTTTCACTCAGTGACTGGAGCTGCGCCACTGTCAGCGGATACCGGCCATTGGGCCAGACCAAAAACAACTCCGCCTCGTTACGCACCAGGGTGCAGATGGCGGGGTAATCGGTCTCCGTGGCCCGACGAAAATGAATGGCATTCATGACAGTCACTGTAATTCTCCAAAGCGGGATCTATCAGGCTATCAGTCAGTCTTGACAAACACCGGGGCCGATATGATACCCGACCCGCTGTCTTCTTACACTTACTGTATGACGAAAAGACACTATGGAAAAATGTCCAAATATTTCTGGGTTGGCATTTAACAAACCTAGCAAAGAAGCAATAGAACATATACAGCGGATTCATGAGCTGGGAGATTTACTAACCAGCGTCATGGCAGGTAGCGCCGTAGTAAAAATATTTTTAAGCCGCAGTGTGCGCACACTTGAGGTAGCTTATAATATCAGTTCATACGAATGGGCGGCATGGGCACAAGCAATGAATACTATATCTAGCTTCAAGAGAGCAAGAATACAGCAGATTGCATCTATGCATCTAATTGACAATCAAACTATCCTTACGACAGAGGAAGTAGAGTTCTGGGAGGCGGTAGCTTATGGGTGCCGCTAAACAATGGTTCATTGCTTGTTTATTGTGGGTCTTTATGTCGGCTTCATTTGCAGAAGAAGGTGCTACGTTATTGAGCGATGAGCAAGAAGATGAAATCATTAATCTCGCTTACTCACAACTAAAGGCTTCTATCGAAGAACTTGAAAAAAATATTGACCAATGTGAAATACTGGCAAGAAAAAATGTCCTTGACGCGGCATTATTCCAGTCATTGCTCTTAACAGACCAAGAAAAAAGAATAGCATTAAACTATCTTAGTTATATGGCACAAAGCGAATGTGAAGATACTAGGCTATGGGCCAATATTCATTTGGAATACGCCCAGTTCAAAGATATAGAAAAATATTACAAAGGGAAAAATATAATAAAAACCGACATAGATTTAGAGATAATCTGCTGCATGATTTCGAGAAGGTATTTCGAATCAAAGTGGAAATATCTGAAAATTGCCCCTGACGTCAGGAAAAAGCTGGAACGCATGCCAGAATTACAAAAACCTTTCGATGTTATTCAAACGGTAAAAACAATGGGATTGCTCTAAGAGCAGGCTGCCGTACTAAAGTGGAAATATCGGAGGGTCAATACCTGAAACCCAAGTTTCGCGCATTTCCCCATGCAACCATCCACAGCAGCGCAGCGACAAATAGATTTCGTGCAGAAATCAAAACACCAATACCAACACCCACACCAGCACAACATTGGCCAGGGCGACAAACACCACCGCCGAACCGATGTCCTTGGCGCGACCGGACAGCTTGTGGTGTTCGGCGCCGATGCGATCCACCACCGCCTCGATGGCCGAATTGAGCAGCTCCACCATCAGTACCAGCAGCAGACTGCCCACCAGCAGGGCACGTGCCACGCCGTCTTCACCCAGCCACAGACCGAGCGGAATCAATACGACACACAGCGCCAGTTCCTGACGGAAGGCCGCCTCATGGCGAAACGCCGCACGCAGTCCCGCCCACGAATAGCCACCGGCCTTGATGATGCGCTTGATGCCGGTGTTACCGGGTTTGCTCATAACATCATGCTTCCGCTTGCCAGCGCAGATCCAGCTCGCGCGCCGCCTTCACATCATCCAGCCGCCGCACCGGCAGGGAATAGGGCGCTCCCTTGAGGGTTTCGACGTCTTTCTCCGCTTCGGCTTGTATCGCCGTCATGGCCTCGACGAAGGCGTCCAGTGCCTCTTTGGATTCTGTCTCCGTGGGCTCGATGAGCAGGCATTCGGGGATGATCAGCGGGAAATAGGTGGTGGGCGCGTGGAAGCCGTAATCGAGCAGGCGCTTGGCGAAGTCCATCGCCGTTACGCCCGGTTCTTTGGCCTGGCGCTTGAGGGTAAGGATGAATTCGTGGGTGGCGCGACGCTCGGGCAGGGCCATGTCGAAACCGGCATCGCGCAGACGCGCCATCAGGTAATTGGCATTCAGGGTGGCGTAATCGGCGATGCGCACCATGCCTTCACGACCCAGCATCAAGGCATAGATATAGGCACGTAGCAGGATGCCGGTATTGCCCATGTGGGCCGACAGCCGGCCAATACTTTGCGGCAGATCATGCTCGTCCAGCCAGCGGAAGGCGCCGTTGTCATCTTGCCCTACCAGTGGAATGGGCATGAATGGATGTAAGCGTTCACTCACGCCTACAGGGCCGGATCCCGGGCCTCCTCCGCCGTGCGGGGTGGAGAATGTCTTGTGTAGATTGATGTGAATCACGTCAAAACCCATGTCGCCGGGTTTTACCTTGCCGAGAATGGCGTTGAGGTTGGCGCCGTCGTAATACAACAGCCCGCCAGCCTGGTGCACGATGCGGGCGATCTCGTGGATGCGGCGTTCGAATACCCCCAGAGTCGAAGGATTGGTGAGCATGATGCCCGCCGTGTGTGGCCCTACGGCGGCCTTCAGCGCCACCACGTCCACGTCACCCTGATCGTCGGTGGGGATTTCACGCACCGAGTAACCGCACATGGTGGCGGTGGCGGGGTTGGTACCGTGGGCGGCGTCGGGCACAAGGATTTCCGTACGCGCATCGTCGCCTCGGGCATCGTGATAGGCACGGATCATGGCTACACCGGCGAACTCGCCCTGTGCACCGGCCATGGGGGTCAATGACACGGCGCACATGCCGGTGACCTCTTTGAGCATCTCCTGCAAGTCCCACAGGCAGGCGAGGAGACCCTGTGAGTCTTTTGCCGCGCTCAGTGGGTGCTGGCCGAGGAAACCGGGTAGCGAGGCCAGGGTATTACAGGCCCGCGGGTTGTATTTCATGGTGCAGGAGCCCAGCGGATAAAAATGGGTGTCGATGGAAAAATTCTTCTGCGACAGCCGCGTGTAGTGGCGCACGGCATCCAGCTCCGAGACTTCGGGCAGGCCTGGCGGGCGCTTGCGGCGCAGCGTATCGGGAATGCCGTCGAGATCGCCTCCGAGGTGGGCCGATTGGGCGCGATTGATGCGGCCGGGGCGGGAATGTTCGAAGATCAGGGGTTCGTTGCTCATATTACTCTCGGGGACAGGCTGCGGTGTATTTTGCTGACACCATGTGCAAAACGCAAAGGCGCAGAGAGCGCAAGGAAAAATGCCAAAATCCTTTGCGTTTTTTGTCCCTTTGCGATTTTTGCATTGAGTCGTCGGGGTTCACAAATCGCACGCCACTTCATGCCAGCACCTCACGCAGAGCTACGGCATAGGCGTCCAGGTCGGCCTCACTGCGTGTCTCGGTGGCGCATACCAGCAGGGCATGACCCAGTTCAGGATAATCCCGCGCCAGGTCGATGCCACCGAGGATACCGTGTCCGGCCAGTCCTTCCAGTACCTCGTTCACCGGGCGCGGCAGGCGCAGCACGGTCTCGTGAAAGGCCGGATGGTCGAATACGGTCTCGACGCCGTCGATGGCACTGAGCTGTTTCACCAGGGCGCGTGTATTGGCATGGCACTGCCGCGCCACATTTTCCAGTCCCGCAGGCCCCATCACAGCCATGTAAATGGTGGCGGCGGTGGTCATCAAGCCCTGATTGGTGCAAATATTCGACGTCGCCTTGGAGCGACGAATGTGCTGCTCGCGGGCCTGTAGGGTGAGCACGTAGCCGCGTTTACCTTCGAGATCCACGGTGGCGCCGATGATACGCCCCGGCATCTGCCGCACGATCTTTTGTTTACAGCACATGAAGCCAAAATAGGGGCCGCCGGAGGCCAGTGGAATACCCAATGGCTGGCCTTCACCGCAGACGATATCGGCACCTGCCCCGCCCCATTCACCGGGCGGGTTGATCACCGCCATGGCGGTGGGATTGACCACGCCGATCACCAATGCGCCATGGGCGTGAGCCCAGTCGGTGAGGGTATCGGCATCTTCCAGTGCGCCGAAGAAATTCGGCTGGGGGATGACCAACGCGGTGACATCGCCGGGTTCGGTGGGCAGGCTGGTGGGGTCGATGTGACCACCGGCGGTGTCGTAATCGAGCCGCGTCAGCTCAATGCCCTGATGCCGCACGATGGTCTCCACCACGTCGCGGTAGCGTGGGTGCACCGTGCGCGGCATGAGGATGCGCCGGGACTTGGACTTGCGGTTGGCGCGCACCGCCATCAGCACCGCTTCGGCCAGCGCCGTGGCGCCGTCGTACAAGGACGCATTGGCCACCGCCATGGCGGTGAGTTCGGCCACCATGGTTTGAAATTCGTACAACAATTGCAGGGTGCCCTGGCTGGCCTCGGCCTGATAGGGGGTGTAGGCGCTGTAGTATTCGCCACGGCTGGTGATCTCCCATACCGCCGCTGGGATATGGTGCTCGTAGGCGCCAGCGCCGGAAAAGCACAGGGGTTGGGCATTCTGTGCGGCGCGAGCATGCAACAGCTGGCTGACGGCCAGTTCGTCGCGACCTGCG
>JALTPW010000182.1 GCA_026999335.1 Chromatiales bacterium | reverse complement strand
ACTTCGGTTCATGCTGTAAAAATGCAGGCCAGGGGCGCCCTGTTCAAGCAGATCCTTGCACAGTTGGGTCGTCACCTGTTGGCCGAAATCACGCAGGGATTCTACATCATCGCCAAAGTCTTCCAGACGCTTGCGCAGCCAGCGGGGAATCTCTGCACCGCACATGTCAGAAAAGCGGGCCAGGTTCTTGTAGTTGGTAATGGGCATGATACCGGGCACGATGGGGATATTCAGGCCTGTTTTTTCACAGTCATCGACGAAGCGGTAATAGGCATCGGCATTGAAAAAATACTGGGTGATGGCGCTGTTTGCACCGGCTTCTACTTTTAATTTGAAGTGTTCAAGGTCGGCGCTGACGCTGCCCGCCTGAGGGTGAATTTCCGGGTAAGCGGCAACCTCGATATGGAAGTGGTCACTCGTCTCGGCACGGATAAATGCCACCAGTTCGTTGGCGTAGCGGAATTCGCCCATCTCGCGCATGCCGGAAGGCATGTCGCCACGCAGGGCAACGATACGATGGATGCCGTTATCGATATAGATTTGCAGAAGTTCACGGATGCTTTCCTTGCTGGCTCCCACACAGGTAAGGTGCGGCGCCGCATCGATGCCGGATTGTTGGATTTCTCGTACCGTGTCCACGGTACCCTGCTGGGTGCTGCCGCCAGCACCGTAAGTAACAGAAATATAAGCCGGATTGAGTTCGGCCAATTCTTCGCGGGTTTTACACAGCTTGGCCTTACCCTCTTCTGTTTTGGGAGGGAAAAATTCGATACTGAAGGTGGGTGCGTATTCTTTTTGGGAATCCATGATGTTTTCTCTCGGCTTTTTGCGATCTGAAGAGCCATTCCTACAAATTTTTAGGGAAACTTTCAGCTTGATCGGGTTAACTGAGCAAGCTTCACCATCACTTTGGCAAACTGGTGAAAATCATTTAAACGTTCGTTGAGGATCGCTTTCAAAATATCCACATTGAGTTTCTGATAGTCGTGTATGGCGACATTGCGAAACCCCACCATTGCCTGCATGTGCTGGCTGATTTCAGCGGGCAGCAATCCGGCCTCTTCCAGCAGGCGGAAGGCCTCCCGACTTTCCTGGGGAAGACCAAGTCGCTTGACTCGCACTACGTGCATAGCCGCATCTATGGCCGCCTCACAGGCACGCAAAATGTTAAGGATAATGGCATCCTGCCGGGTATGATTACTCTCCAGCTCACTTTCGTGGCCTTGATATTCATCAGCAACTCGTCGCAAACATCGCTCGATGGTGGCAGTTTTGTTGATCAGTACGTCATCAACCATAAACCGTGCCACGCTGTTCAATGTCTTGCAAAATGCCCTTCCTTTCCTCGTTCAATCGCGCGTAGTCTACGTAGACAAAATCTTCGAAACGTTCACATTCTGATGCAACGCTACAGTACAGACGCCGGCCAGTGGAAATCACCTGAGCACGCATAACAGTGGTGGTTCCCAGCAAATCGACCAAGTCGACATTGGTTCCCACTAGTTGTGCAAGGGTTTGAGCTACTTTCCAGACACGGGAGCTATCCAGCGGGTATGAAGGGAGTACTGCAGTATCCACGTCACTATCGGGTCGACTGCTTTGTGTTATCGACGAGCCAAAACGATAGATAGCAATGATGTCTGGCAGTTGCTGCCGCAGCAATCTGACGATTTGGGTGTCGATGCCGTCCATGTTCAACCAGTGACAAAGTCTTGCGTCTTAACGAGATACCCAGTCATTGCCCATTGATCCGTAATACACCACGCGCCTCAAGAAGCTGGAGGATCTGATCAACGCAGCTTTCAATGGGATCCTCTCCCGTCAAGACTTTCAACTCCGGAGAGCTGGGCGCTTCGTAGGGAGAGGAAATGCCGGTAAACTCCGGAATCTCGCCAGTTCTAGCACGCTTGTACAGCCCTTTGACATCCCGTGCTTCGCACACGTCAATGGACGAATCGCAAAATATCTCTAGAAAATCCCCGTGAGGAACCACTTTTCGGGCGCTAGCCCGTTCAGCGCGAAAAGGAGAAATAAAGGCCGTCAAAACAATCACTCCGGCTTCGAGAAACAGTTTGGCCACCTCGGAGATACGGCGGATATTTTCGACACGATCCTCGACGGAGAAACCCAGGTCACTACACAGACCATGACGAACATTGTCGCCATCCAGCACGAAGGTACGGCACCCTCGCTGATGAAGCTGCTCTTCAACGGCGTGCGCCAGACTGGATTTTCCCGAACCGGACAGACCGGTGAACCAGAGAATCGCACCCTTATGGGCATTTTGCGCTTCACGGCGTTTACGGGTTACCGAGGCATTATGCCAAACAACGTTGCTACTCATTTTTGAATTGCTCATGAGCTACTGCATCCTTTCCTTTAGTTTCACAAATTCATCGTATACAAAAACGTGTAGAAGCAGTCCGTTAAACCACGAAATATCGCGGCCTGAAAGAACACCTTTACAGTTTCTAAATAAACATCCCCGCCCCAAGGGGCGGGGCATTCAGAAGCATTGACTCGCTTCGCATTGTCAACGTTCGTTCGCCGCAAGCGGCGAGGAATAGAACCCCAAGAGATTCAATTAGTAACGATAATGATCCGGCTTGTAAGGGCCTTCCACCGGCACATTAATGTAGTCCGCCTGCTCCTGATTGAGTGTGGTCAGATTGATACCAATCTTTTTCAAATGCAGACGAGCGACTTTTTCATCCAGCTTTTTCGGCAACACGTAGACTTTATTCCCATACTTGTCACCCTTGTTGAAGAATTCCAGCTGTGCCAGCACCTGATTGGTGAAAGAGGCGGACATGACGAAGCTGGGATGGCCGGTGGCGCAGCCCAGGTTCACCAGACGTCCCTTGGCGAGGAGGATGATCTTCTTACCATCAGGGAAAATGACGTGATCCACCTGCGGCTTGATCTCTTCCCACTCATACTTTTCCAGTGAGGCAATGTTGATTTCCGAATCAAAGTGACCAATGTTGCAGACAATGGATTCATCCTTCATGACAATCATGTGGTCGTGATCGATAACATTGACGTTGCCAGTGGTAGTAACAAAAATATCGCCCTGGCTGGCGGCATCATTCATGTCAACGACACGGTAACCTTCCATGGCGGCCTGTAGAGCACAGATGGGATCTATTTCGGTTACCCACACGGTCGCGCCCATGCCACGGAAGGCCTGAGCGCAGCCCTTACCGACATCGCCATAGCCCAGCACCACACAGATTTTACCGGCAATCATCACATCCGTGGCACGCTTGATACCGTCGAGCAGGGACTCACGGCAACCATAGAGATTGTCGAACTTGGACTTGGTGACCGAGTCGTTGACGTTCATGGCTGGGAACAACAATTCGCCCGCCTCTTCCATCTGATAGAGACGGTGCACGCCGGTGGTGGTTTCTTCGGTAACGCCTCTGACGCTTTTGGCAATTTTCTGCCACTTGCTATTATCCACCGGCAGATTACGACGCAATACATCGAGGATGGCCACCCACTCTTCATTATCGCCGGGCTGGGCATCCGGCACGACACCGGCCTTCTCGAATTCCGCCCCCTTGTGCAGCAGCAGGGTGGCATCGCCACCGTCATCGAGGATCATGTTGGGCAGCTTTCCGTCGGGCCAGTTGAAGGCCTGTTCGGTGCACCACCAGTATTCTTCGATGCTCTCACCCTTCCAGGCGTAGACGGGAATACCGTCCGCGGCGATAGCGGCTGCGGCGTGATCCTGGGTGGAAAAGATATTGCAGGATACCCAGCGTACCTCGGCACCCAGCGCCACTAGGGTCTCGATGAGTACGGCCGTCTGGATAGTCATGTGCAGGCTGCCCATGATGCGGGCGCCCTTGAGGGGCTGATCCTTGCCGAATTCTTCGCGCAAGGCCATCAGACCCGGCATTTCGGTTTCGGCAATGGCGATCTCTTTGCGGCCCCATTCCGCCAGACTGATGTCGGCAACCTTGTAGTCGGTAAAAGTCGTATCGGTTACAGCGTTCATGGTCATTCTCCTTTCCACTATAATAGAAGTTTGAATGAGCGCCGTTGAAACAAATATTTGCATCTACCTAAGCCTGGCGGGAGTCCCGCTGCAGCGCTCCTTAGGAATGCAAAATAAGAAAAACAAATTGTAGCCCGTAGGTTGGGGTGAATGTCTTTTGTGAACCCCAACATATCGAGGGGTAAACAACTACGAGGATTATGTTGGGGTTCGTTCCTCACCCCAACCTACGCACTACGCACTTCAAAATTTTAAATCTTGCCCATCCCAGGCTCCGGCTCTAAGCCTCCAGCCCTCTCTTTTATACCCCGGCAGCATCCCGCAGGACATCAGCCTTGTCGGTCTTCTCCCAGGGAAAGCCTTCATCCTCGCGGCCAAAGTGGCCGTAGGCGGCGGTCGGGCCGTAGATGGGACGCAGCAGATCGAGCATCGCCACCAAACCGCGCGGACGCAGGTCAAAATGCTCGCGTACCAGTTCGACGATGCGGCTTTCGGCCAGTTTGCCAGTGCCAAAGGTCTCCACACTGATGGAGGTGGGCTCGGCCACGCCAATGGCGTAGGAAACCTGAATCTCGCAACGATCCGCCAGCCCTGCGGCGACGATATTTTTCGCCACGTAGCGACTGGCGTAGGCGGCAGAACGATCCACCTTGGAAGGATCCTTGCCGGAGAAGGCACCGCCACCATGACGGGCCATGCCCCCGTAAGTATCAACGATAATCTTACGCCCGGTCAGGCCACAATCGCCGACGGGGCCTCCGATCACAAAACGTCCGGTCGGATTGATGTGAAATTGGGTATCGCCATTGAGCCACCCCTTGGGCAGCACGGGCAGGATGATTTCCTCCATCACCGCCTCACGCAGCGCCTCGGTCGTGATGTCGGGCGTATGCTGGGTAGAGAGCACTACCGCCTCGATGCCGACCGGCTTATTGTCTTCGTAACGGAAGGTCACCTGGCTCTTGGCGTCCGGACGCAGCCAGGGCAGCGTATCGTTCTTGCGTACTTCTGCCTGACGCTGAACCAGCCGATGGGCATAGGTGATCGGCGCGGGCATCAGGACATCCGTCTCATTACTGGCATAGCCGAACATCAGCCCTTGATCCCCAGCGCCCTGTTCATGATCCTCACTTTCATCGACGCCCATGGCAATATCCGCCGACTGCTTGTCGATGGAGGTGAGTACCGCACAGGATTCCCAGTCAAAGCCCATCTCCGAGCTGTTATAGCCGATACGCCTGACGGTCTTGCGCACCACGTCCTGCATATCAACCCAAGCCTCGGTGGTGATTTCACCGGCGATCACCACCATGCCGGTATTGACCAGGGTTTCGCAGGCCACACGAGCAACGGGATCCTGCTCAAAAATAGCGTCTAGAATGGCATCGGAAATCTGGTCTGCGACCTTGTCCGG
>JALTPW010000181.1 GCA_026999335.1 Chromatiales bacterium | reverse complement strand
GCCGCGAGTACTGCCCTCGATGCTGATCGACCGGGCCGACAAGGCCTTATATTACGGCAAGAACCATGGCCGGAATCAGGTCAATGCCTATGAGTGCCTCAGTGAGGGCCGGGTGCTACAGGAAGAGACCGGGGGACCGCAGACCATCGAGCTGTTCTGATGGCTGGGGGCGGACAGCCCTTGTCAGGCCGCAGGCAACCATACGGAGGCGTCCTTGGCTTCCCTGCACAGCCTGAAAACGCTATCATGGGCGGCTGTGCGCCCTGGTAGGGGGGTTAACAATCATTTTGACAGCCCCTGCCACCGCGCCCGTCAAATACCGCTTTCTGGGCGCAGGCAACGAATTCAGTATCTTTAAGGAGAGTAAAATGTCGGTAAAACATCCCGTCATCGCCGTTACCGGTTCTTCCGGAGCAGGCACGACCACGGTCAAAAATGCCTTTGAGCACATCTTCCGCCGCGAACAAATCAACCCACTGGTGGTGGAAGGCGACAGTTACCACCGCTATGATCGTGCCGCGATGAAGGAAGCGATTACCGAATTCGCCAAGAAGGGCAAGCAACTTAGCCATTTTGGCCCCGATTCCAACCATTTCGACCTGATCGCCGAGACCTTCAAGGCCTATGGCGAAACCGGCAAGTGCCGCCGCCGTTACTACCTGCACAGCGACGACGAGGCCACCGAGCACAATGCCCGTCTGGGCACCGATCTGAGCCCCGGCCAGTTCACCCCCTGGGAAGACATCACGGATGAGTCCGATGTGCTGTTCTACGAAGGTCTGCACGGCGGCGCCGTGGACGGTGACGTGGATGTTTCCAAGTTTGTTGACCTGCTGGTCGGCGTGGTGCCTATCGTCAACCTGGAGTGGATTCAAAAAATCCACCGCGACAGTGCCCAGCGCGGCTATTCAGCCGAGGCCATTGTCGACACCATCCTGCGCCGCATGGACGACTATGTGCACTACATCACCCCGCAGTTCTCGCGCACGGACATCAACTTCCAGCGCGTGCCCACGGTGGATACCTCCAACCCCTTCATTGCCCGTGACATCCCGACCCCGGACGAGAGCTTCATCGTGATCCGCTTCCGTAATCACAATGGTGCGGACTTTCCCTATCTGCTGAACATGATCGACGGTTCCTTCATGTCGCGTCCCAACACCATCGTGGTGCCGGGCGGCAAGATGGGCTTCGCCATGGAACTGATTTTGGCGCCGCGCATCCATCAGCTGACCGAGGCCAAGCGAAACGCCTGAGCCTGACGCGCTGCCTCGCCGCAGATGAGCGCGGCCGACAAGAAAGGCGTGACCGGTGACGGTCACGCCTTTTTTGTTGCTGGCAGCTCCGTGTTTTTCAAGAAAATTGGCGTTTTAAACGAGAAGATATAGAGCGTTGGATAGAAGAGAAAGAGAAAGAGAAAAAGAAAAGTTGAAGAGTAAGAGCGGCATATCTGTTCATGTGACGATAGTTAACACCCTTTTTACAAGTGAATGAGATCGAATTAAAAACCAAGACATTGATGGGGTGAATATGGAATTTTGGCTGATTTTGGGAGGTGGATTTGTACTGTACTTAGCCATCAAATCAATGAAAAAGTCGTCTG
>JALTPW010000180.1 GCA_026999335.1 Chromatiales bacterium | reverse complement strand
AGGCCATTGTCAGCGTAACGGGATAACGGAAGCGTTTCGCTGATTCCATCGGGGTAGCAGGGGTGGCATGCCACGGCAGATTGGTTGTGCAGGACGGGACGACTACATGGATGTAGGAGGTAGGGCGACACAGGAGTCAAAGCCGAGGCCCGTCATGGTGGTGGCGCAAACCATCAACGAGTGCGTATAAGGTTAATCCGAAATCGTACTGGGCCATGCGGGGATTCGGAGGGGTTCATAGTACTGACTGAGGATTCGGGACAACATAACCCGAAACCGAGGGAAGGGACCCTACTTTGTTCAACGCTTTTGAAGGGTGGAGGATCAGGAGATTGCAGATATGCTAATCACTCCGGTGAAGATCAGGACATTACAGAGAAAGCTATATGCCAAGGCCAAGCAGGAACCGGGCTATCGTTTTTATGCTTTGTACGACAAGGTTTATCGGGCGGACATATTGCAACATGCCTACAATCTTGCTCGGTCAAATAAGGGAGCGCCGGGAATAGACGGCGTGAGCTTTGCGGCCATCGAAGCAGAAGAAGGGATAGAGGCGTTTTTTGCCGGGCTGGCGGAGGAAGTGAAGAACGGGACGTATCGGCCACTGCCGGTACGTCGGGTAATGATACCCGAGCCGGATGGAAGCCAGCGGCCGCTGGGCATTCCCACGATCCGTGATCGTGTGGTGCAGATGGCGGTAAAACTCATGATCGAGCCGATATTTGAAGCGGACTTTTGTGATTGCTCGTATGGCTTCCGTCCAAAGCGTTCTGCCCATAATGCGGTTGATGATGTGACGGATGCCCTACACAAGGGGCACTGTCATGTGATTGATGCCGACCTTTCCAAATACTTTGACACCCTACCGCATGCCAAACTGATGGCCGTGGTTGCAGAGCGCATTGCCGATGGTGGGATATTGCATCTCATCAAGCAATGGCTGAAAGCGCCTGTGGTTGAGAAGGGGAAGAATGGCAAAGATCATATCAGCGGCGGCAAGGGCAATCGGCGTGGCACGCCACAGGGGGGCGTGATTTCCCCCTTGCTGGCGAATCTGTACCTGCATCTTATTGATAGGATATGGAAACGTCACGGTCTGGAGCAGAAATATTCCGCCCGGCTGGTGCGTTATGCCGATGATATGGTGTTGTTGTGCGCAAGGGATACACAAAGGCCGCTATCCATGCTGAAGTATTTGCTGGAACGTCTTGGTTTGAAACTGAACGAGACGAAGACGCATGTAGTCGATGCATGGCAAGAGAGCTTCGACTTTCTCGGGTTTGAAATCCGGATGAGACGCAGCCCCCGCAGTGGCAAGAGCTATCCCCATGTGCAGCCGGGGAAGCGTGCAGTGAAGCGGATCAAAGCCAAGCTGAGCGCACTAACCGGCAGGAACCTTACGCCCATACCTCTTCCAGACATCGTACAGCGACTAAATCAGTCCCTGCGCGGCTGGTCAGGCTACTTTGACTACCGTAACAGCACGAAAGTGTTTGGTCATGTAAGGTGGCATGCAGAGGAGCGATTGCGTACACATTTACGCAAACGTCACAAGGTGAGAATCCGTCGTTTTGGATACACCAGGTTCCCTGTATGAGCGTCATGGTTTGTTC
>JALTPW010000179.1 GCA_026999335.1 Chromatiales bacterium | reverse complement strand
CGATGAACAGCAGGCTGTGCAGGAGCAGGGACAGGGTGACAAAGCCAAGCAGCAGCCACGGTAACCCGGGACGGGGTACCGTGAACGGCCGCTCATCGGTGGTGCGGAAGTACATGCCTTAGAACGCGGCGCCTAACTGTACATAGAAGGCTCGTTCGGGCAATGAGTAATAGTGGTAGGGATTAGGGGTGCTGGTTTTATAGAATCCGCTATCGGCGGTCTTGGCGTTGGTCAGATTCTGCACCAACAGGCGCGCATCCCAAACGCCGAAGCTGCGGCGATAGTTTAGGTCTACCCGTAAATAGCTGTCCATTTTTTTGCCGGCATTGGCGTAGTCGTTGCCGAAGTAGCGGCTGCCGGTGTAGACAACTTCCATGCCCAGATGGGTATCGTGAGTTATATTGAACTGGCTGCCGAGGGTGACTTTTCTGTTCGCCACCAGCGGGATGTCTTTGCCATCGTTAACGCCGGTGCGGTAGGTGGCCTTGCGCCAGGCATAGCTGATCTGTACGTTGGCCTGCTGACCGAGAGGCGCTTGCAGGCCGAGATTGACGCCGTCACGGCGGGTCTTGTCCAGGTTGACGTTCTCACCGAAGGAGCCGCTGGTAATGTCATAGGCGATTTCGTCTTTTAGATCCATGCGGAACAGATTGATGTTCATGGCCACGCCGCTGGCATAGGTCTGCCGGGTGCCGATCTCGTAGTGGCGTGCCGTCTGTGGTTTGATCAGGGTCAGGCTGCCGGTGCTGTAGCTCCACATTTCATCCAGCAGCGGGGTACGGAAGCTCTTGGCGACGCGCAGGTAATTGGTAGCGCCGTAGTTGTGTTTGCGGCTGAGACTGATATCCCAGCTGGTGATGCCGTCACTGCGGCGGTCATTGCCGACGGGTGCATTGCCGGCACGTACCTCGATCAGCTGGCGGCGAATACCCAGGTTGAGAGTGGTCTGCATGCCCAGGTCGATGGTGTCGGTGAGGTAGAGTCCATCGTTTTTCTGCGTCACGTACTGGGTATTGGCGCTCGAGGCATCCAGGGTGCTGCGGTAAACGTCGAGGCCGGCGACGATCCGCTGGCTGCCGTACTGGCGGCGCAGGCGAGGGGTGAAGGACAGGGTCTCGAGGTCGGAAACGCTACCATAACTGGTTTCCTGATGTTTGTTGCGTAGAGCGATCTCTGCCGCCATGCCCTCGCTGTCGATGAAGCCCTCGATGCTGTAGCGGCGCTCGGTGGCGTCATAGGGAAAAGAGCCGGCCTGAGAGGGATTGGTCTCATAGTCGGGCTCGTTGAGGGATCCCGGCAGTTGGATATCTTCCCAGCTCTGTTGATAGCGCAGGCCGCGCTGCCAGCCATTGTCCTGGTGGCTGATTTCGGCGATCAAGGTTGTGTTTTCCAGCGTATTGTTGTCGCGATAGCCGTCGGATTCCAGGCTGTCAATATTCAGTGACAAGGCGACATCCCCCGCCATTTTTTGCAGGCCGGCGGTCAGACGTTGGGTGTTAAAGGTGCCGAGTTCTACCGCCACGTTGCCGCTCTCGCCGTCGAGGGCGCTCTTGGTAACGATATTGATGACACCACCTACCGCATTGTCGCCGTACAGCACGCTGGCGCTGCCTTGTACGATCTCGATGCGTTCAATGCTATCCAGCGGAATGGTGGCGAGGTTGGCGCTGGCCAGGTCGAGGTCGTTGAGGCGGCGGCCGTTGAGCAGGATCAGGGTATTGCTACCGCCGTTTTCGCCGAAGCCGCCGAGGTCGATGGTGGAACGCGCACCATTGATGCCGAACAGGCTGCGGACGCTGACGCCGGCCTGGTAGCGCAGCACATCCGCGATGCTGTTGGCGCTGCTGTTGGCGATGTCCTCGGCGCTGATGGTGATGATATTGACCGGTGCGGTGTCGATGGCGGCATTGAAACGCGTTGCGGTGACCACGATTGGGGTGCTCTTGACGGCGCCGGTCTCCTCGGCGGCCAGTGTCTGGCCGTTGACGATGACCGTCACGATGAGGGGCAACAGGGCCTTGCGAATGATGCTTTTGTAATCAATGGTTTTGTCATGAAGCAAGGTATTGGCTGTTTTGTTCACGGTACTCTCTCCCAGGATGATTGCGCACACCCGCGCGAATGATGCGGCGGCGAGAGAGGAGTTGGAGGGCTGCACGTGTGGTGATTACTGCCCGCCACCAACCGCCCTCCGCAGCTTGTGTCGTTGGCTTCAGGCCGGTCTCCGGGCTCATGAGCAACCTGGAACTGTGTCGGACTCAGGGTGAATCTGACAGATTTCCAGTGATCCGGCCGACGCCTTCCCATGTATCCGAAATACACAGTGGCGGGGTGTCGGTCGTATGCTCAATTACCGTTGCGGGGGCAGCGCTGGAATTACCGGCCATCACAAAATAAGGAGGGGCGGCGCACCAGTTTCCCGTTTCATCCCGTGGGCGGATTGCCCGTAGGACACCTGAAGCAGGCGGCCACTTTAGGGGGGGAGGAGCGCAGCGTCAACCCAGCGGGAGGATATGCTGGCTGGCCGGGTGATTTTCGGGCTCGGGTTTTCTTTCTGATTCAAGGGCTTATTTGCGTGCCGCTGTCAGAGCCACAGTTTGCAGTGCAGGCCTTGGCGGTGGTGTGGTAGAGGTTGCATTACGGGGGGTGTGTCATGCTGATGGCGATCATAAAAAACGGTAAAAAACAGGGTCAGTCAACCGCGTGGGCACAAAAAACGTGCCCACCCTACATGCTCAAATCATAATCAGGCGTAACGATACCTCATTGATTAATAAGTAAATAATCTTTAAGTAAGTACCTTTCGAGTTTGACGCCGTTTTTACGTCAATAAGACCACCGTGCGGGACACGGTGGTCTTATTTTGTCCGTCTGCCTATTTTCGCCCCGGCATGTTGAAGTAGCTGGACAGGCTGGAGAGGTCGTTGCTGGCCTGGCGAAACAGGTGATCGAGACTGACGATGGCGTGCTCCAGCAGGTTCACGGTGATGTACGGATGTTCCACGCGCAGACGTTTGTACATGGCGCGGGACAACTTCAGCAGCTGAGTATCGTCCTTCATGGCGCGGGCGCGCACGGAACGCGGCTTGCGATCAAAGAAGGACATTTCACCCATCAGTTCGCCGGCGTGGATCAGGCCCACCTGGCTTTCGGTCTGTTCACCGACGAACAGCGCGGCTTCGCCATTGATGACGAAATACAGCGCTTCGCCCACGTCGCCAATGTCGGCAATCACTTCGCTCTTGTTGAAGGTGACCAACTCGGTGTAGTCGATGAGAGTCGTGACTTCTTTGATGGTCAGGGACTCGCACAGGTATTGCTGGTTGAGAAACTGAGCCAGATCGATCTTTTCGGTGACCATAAGGGTCGTGCTCCTTGTGGATGATATCGGTGCCGATGACGCTTGGGTGGGAACCTTTGCGTCAGACAGGTGACCTAAGCTGAGGTTCCTGTATTGTATATAGAATAAACCATGAGAGCGGGAACGAGAATCGGTACTTGCACGGGCTTGCGTTCGGTTGCTGGTTCATCGAATACAGTGTTGACGGATCACGGGTGATTTGGATAGTCTCGCCGAAACGGTGTTGCGTCCATACACTGGCCGCATACGGTGTTCTGGCGCCCTCAAGCAAAGAATCCATCAAGCATAAAACTCAGAGGTCTTTCGATGAAGCTTTCGAGCCATAAAATTGTCATTCTGTTCGCCAGCCTGGCCCTGCTGGGTGCATCGGTTTCCAGTAGCTTTGCCGCCCGCTATCAAGAGGGTGTGCACTATGAGCGGGTGAGCCCACCGCAACCGACCACGGCCGCACCGGGGCAAGTGGAAGTGGTGGAGTTGTTTTGGTACGGCTGTCCGCATTGTTATCGCCTGGAACCGTTTGCCAAACGCTGGTTGAAGAAAAAACCCTCCAATGTGAAATTCGTGCGCATGCCCGGTGTATTTCGGCCCAACTGGGAAATCGGTGCCCGTGCCTACTATACCGCCGAAATTCTCGGTGTGGTCGACAAAGTGCACGAGGCCATGTTCGAGGCCATCCATGAGCTGAAGCGTCCGATGAGCAGCGAGGCCGAGATCCTGGCCCTGTTCGAGCAGCACGGCGTAGAGGAGAAGGATTTCAAGCGGGTGTTCAATTCTTTTGCCGTCGAAACCAAATTGCGTCGTGCGCGTGACATGGGGCACCGCTATGGTGCTCGCGGCGTACCCGCCATTATCGTCAATGGCAAGTTCCGTACCGGCGCCCAGGAGTCCGGCGGCAATGCGCGTGTATTCCAGGTGGTCGATTATCTGGTGCAGCAGGAAAGCCAGTAAGTCATGCCCCTGAACGAGCGGCGTTTGTTGTTATGAAGGCCGCCGAGCTTTTTGTCCGTTGTCTGGAAAACGAGGGTGTCAAGTACATCTTCGGCATTCCGGGTGAGGAAAATCTCGATATGATGGATGCGTTGCTGTCGTCGCGCATCCAGTTCATCAGCACCCGGCATGAGCAGGGTGCGGCGTTCATGGCCGATGTCTACGGGCGCCTGACCGGACGCGCCGGGGTGTGCATGGCGACCCTCGGACCCGGTGCCACCAACCTCATTACCGGTGTTGCTGATGCCAATATGGATCATGCTCCGCTGGTGGCCATTGCCGGGCAGGCTGACACCCATCGTCTGCACAAGGAGTCCCACCAGGTGTTGGATCTGGAGGAGCTGTTCCGCAGCTTCACCAAGTATTCCTCGCGCCTGCTGGCCCCGGATATCATCCCCGAGGTGACGCGCAAGGCCTTCAAGGTGGCGCAGACGGAAAAGACCGGTGCCTGCTTTATCGAGTTCCCGGAAAATATCGCCAAAATGAGGGTGGACGACGTGCCCCTGGCGGTAAAGCACTCCACCATGCCGGAGCCGCCGGCGGAGCGTGTGGTGCGCGCCGCCGAACTGATCTCCGCCGCCCGCGAGCCCATTATCCTGGCCGGTAACGGCGTGGTGAGGGCCGGCGCCTGGGAAAATCTGGCAGCCTTTGCCGAACGCCTGCAGATCCCCGTGGCCAACACCTTTATGGCCAAGGGCGTGGTGCCCTTCCGCCATCCCATGGCGCTGGGCAGCGCCGGGCTGCAATCGCAGGATTACATCAATTTCGGCTTTGAACACGCCGACGTGATCATCTGTGTGGGTTACGACCTGGTGGAGTATCACCCCTATCTGTGGCATCCCACCCGGGATCGCACCCTGATCCATATCGACAGTTCACCGGCGGAAGTGGATGCCCATTACGGCATCAGCGTCGGCGTGGTGGGTGATATCAAACACTCCCTGGATCGCATCGCTGCGCAATCCATGCCGCACGACGGTCACTGCATGCGCCGCTTGCGCGAGGCCTTGATCGAAGAGATGAACCAGCACCGCGACGATGCTGAATGTCCGGTCAAACCACAGAAAATCATCTGGGATCTGCGCACCGCGATGGATTTGGAAGATAT
>JALTPW010000178.1 GCA_026999335.1 Chromatiales bacterium | reverse complement strand
GTGCTCGTTGCGCTGGCCCTCCCGATCCCAGGGGAACTGCACCTTGACCCGGCCGTGTTCGTCGCAGTAGATCTCTTCCCCCGGCGGGCCGACGATGTGGGCGATCTGCGGGCCGTCCATGAGGGGTTTGGTCGAGGGTTGCGGCCGCCAGCTGTGGGCGCCGATGGCGTGCAGGGAAAAGTCGTTGTTGTAGGTGGTGCTGCCCTGGCCGGCGAGGGCTTCCAGGGCCTGGGGTTGTGTGCTGTGGTGACTGACGTGGGTGAGCAGGTAGTTCCGGTTGCGGGCCTCACTGGGATGGTCGGTGACATTGAAGCGGTGCCCGGCGCTGAGGTGCAGGGCGTTGCTCCGGCCACTGCCGGTGGAGGCGTCGTTGCGGGTGGCATCGAGCTGGTAGTGGGTAAAGCACTTGCCGGTGGCGCCGTCCTTGTAGCGGCCATAGGCGTTGTAGAGCCTATAGACGTTGGGCTCGCCGCCGTCTCGTTGGCGGGTGCTGCTGTGTTGCTGGTTGTAGTGGGGCTTTTTGAAGCAATAGTCGGCTTGCAGCAGGTCGGTGGAGCGCACGGCTTCGCGCCAGCTCAGGGCACGCCCTTTACGGCGCCGCTGGGGGCGTTGTTGTAGGTCAGATCGGGTTTTTTTAGCGGGCTGGCCTGTTGGCTGTGGTCGGTGAGGATGAGCCGGGCGCCTGTGTCGGTATGTTCCCAGTAATAAAAAACCCCCTCTTCGGCCAGCAGGCGCTGGATGAAGACCAGGGCGGTCTCGCGGTACTGGGTGCAATACTCCCGGGGCGGACGGGTGTCAGCCAAACGGAACTCATGGTTCTGTATGCCGTGTTCGCCGAGGATTTTTTTGACGATGTCCGGCACGCTGGTTTTTTGAAAGATGCGTGCATCAGAAGTGAGATCCAGGCGGTACAGGTCGGGGCGGATGGTGATCTGGTATTTGGCCCAGTGGCCGGCGAAGCCGATGGCGGTGATGCTGTCGACGATGCCGGTCAAGTAGCGGGGCTGGGCATCGTATTTGTCCTTGAGGGTCAGGATCAGCGTGCGGTCGATGCAGTCGTTGAGGTTGATATCGGGGTCGCGGCTGGCGAGGGTGTGGCGGTGCAGTGGTACAGGTCGGAGGGGTATTCTTCCCAGGTGAATTCGGTCAACCGCAGGCTGTCGGGGGCCTGGCCGTCCAGCTCGACGGAAAATGCCAGGTCGTGACGTTGCTCTCTTTGCGCTGTGGCCATGGGGTTTTTTCCTTAATCTCCCGACAGGTCATCACAGAAAAAACATAAAAAAACATAAAAAAAACACAGGGAAGGCCAGCGGCCCTCCCTGTGCTAAAAAAATAAAACAACAGCGTGGCGGTTTAGGCCTCGATCGGCGCACGCCAGTCGTCGGAACCCGAGGTGCCGGCGGCGGTGTGTTCCCAATCGATCTTGCGGTACGCCAGACTGACTTGCAGCAGTTGGGTGTAGTCGCTGTTGTCCGAATTTTGCGCATGCGGCAGGGTCAAATCGGCCGTCACAACAATCGCATCGGTCAGGGTGGTGGTGAAAAAGTGCTCTTGCTTACCGTCAGCCGAGGTGCGGTACCATTTTACAACCACCGTGGGCAGGAGTTCACCGGAGG
>JALTPW010000177.1 GCA_026999335.1 Chromatiales bacterium | reverse complement strand
CCCTCGCCCACGCCGAAGCCGGCGCCGACGTGGTGGCCCCCTCGGATATGATGGACGGCCGCATCGGCGCCATCCGCGAGGCACTGGAAGCCGCCGGGTATATTCACACCCGCATTCTCGCCTACTCAGCCAAATACGCCTCCAGCTTCTACGGCCCCTTCCGCGACGCGGTGGGTTCCGCCGCCAACCTGGGCGCGGGCAACAAAGATACCTATCAGATGGATCCCGCCAACTCCGACGAGGCCCTGAAGGAAGTGGCGCTGGATCTCAAAGAAGGTGCGGACATGGTAATGGTCAAGCCGGGCATGCCCTATCTGGACATCGTACGCCGCGTCAAAGACCAGTTCGGCGTGCCGACTTACGCCTATCAGGTCAGTGGCGAATATGCCATGCTGATGGCCGCCAGCCAGAACGGCTGGCTGGATGAAAAGGCCGTCATCATGGAATCCCTGCTCAGCTTCAAGCGCGCCGGGGCCGACGGCATCCTCACTTATTTCGCCAAACGCGTGGCGCAGTGGCTGCAGGACGACTGAGTCCCCGCCCCACCGCCCAGGAGCAAACCGTGCCCCAATCCACCATTTCCAGCCTGTTCGGCACCTCCCCCATCAAGCCTTTACAGGAACACATGCAGGCGGTGCAGGTCTGCGCCCAACAGCTGATGCCCTTTTTCGACGCCGTACTGGCAAATGACTGGGACGAGGCCCGCCGCCAACAGCGGGAAATCTCCCGTCTGGAAAACGAGGCCGACACACTCAAGCGCGAACTGCGCCTGAACCTGCCCAACAGCCTGTTCATGGCCGTGCCTCGCCGCGACCTGCTGGAAGTGCTGACCATGCAGGACAATATCGCCAACAAGGCCAAGGATATCGCCGGCCTGATCACCGGCCGGGAAATGCGCTTCCCCGAGGCCATCGCGCCAACCATCAAGGCCTATGTGCAACGCTCCATCGACGCCTCCGCACAGGCACAGACGGCCATCAACGAACTGGACGAACTGGTCGAAACAGGCTTTCGTGGCAACGAAGTCAAGCTGGTGGCCTCCATCATCAAGACCCTCGATGAAATTGAGTACGACACCGACCGCATGCAGGTGGAGATTCGCGCCCGGCTGTTTGCCGTAGAAAAGAAACTACCGCCGGTGGAGGTCATCTTCCTCTATCGCATCATCGACTGGATCGGTGACCTGGGCGATCTGGCGCAGCGCGTCGGCAGCCGTCTCGAACTCATGTTGGCCAAATAGCCGACCCACTTCTCAATTATCACCGCTAAACGGGAGTTTTTGCCGTGGAATATGGCCTGATTTTCATCATCCTCGCCTGCCTGTTTGGTTTCTTCATGGCCTGGGGCGTGGGTGCCAATGACGTCGCCAATGCCATGGGTACCTCGGTGGGCTCTAAGGCCATCACCGTCAAACAGGCGATCATCATCGCCGCTATCTTCGAGTTTGCCGGCGCCTTCCTCGCTGGCGGCCAGGTAACCGCCACCATCCGTAAGGGCATCATCGATGCCGATGTCGTCTCTGGTACGCCGGAGTTACTGGTCTATGGCATGCTCGCCTCGCTGCTGGCGGCGGGCATCTGGCTGCTGATCGCCAGCCGTTTTGGCTGGCCCGTTTCCACCACCCATTCCATCGTCGGCGCCATCGTCGGTTTCGCTGCCGTGGGCATCGGCATGGACGTGGTGCAATGGAGCAAGGTAGGCGCCATTGCCATGAGCTGGGTGGTATCGCCCCTGCTGGCCGGCTCCATCGCTTTCGCCCTGTTCATCAGTGTGCAAAAACTCATTCTCGGCACCGAAGACCCGCTCGCCAATGCCAAGCGTTATGTGCCGGTCTACATTTTTTTCGTCGGTTTCGTTATCGCCCTGGTGACCATATTCAAGGGACTGAAGCATGTCGGACTGCAACTGAGCACGGCTGAATCCTACAGTGTCGCGGTATTGGTGGGCATCGTCACGGCAGCCATTGGCGTAATGATGATCAAACGCCTGAAGTTTGATCCCGAGGCCGACCGTGACTTCCATTTCACCAATGTGGAAAAAATCTTTGCCGTGCTGATGATGATCACCGCCTGCGCCATGGCCTTCGCCCACGGCTCCAACGATGTCGCCAACGCCATTGGCCCGGTAGCCGCCGTAGTCAGCATCGTGCAAAATGACGGCATGGTGGCGCAAAAGTCCACTTTACCACTATGGATTCTTGCCCTGGGTGGACTCGGCATCGTCATTGGCCTGATGACCTATGGCAAAAAGGTCATGCTCACCATCGGCACCCAGATCACCGAACTCACCCCCAGCCGTGGCTTTGCCGCCACCCTGGCCGCTGCCACCACCGTGGTACTGGCCTCCGGCACCGGACTCCCCATTTCCACCACCCACACCCTGGTGGGCGCCGTGCTGGGTGTCGGTCTGGCGCGCGGTATCGCGGCCATCAATCTCAACGTGGTACGCACCATCTTTATTTCCTGGGTGGTAACCCTGCCGGCCGGTGCGATTCTTTCGATCATCTTTTTCTTCATCTTCAAGGGCATCTTCAGCTGATGGGCGACCCTTTCGACTTCGCCACCAAACCCGATACCTACGCGGTGATGGGCAACCCCATCGCGCACTCAAAATCACCGCAAATCCACGCCGCCTTCGCCCGGCAGACCGGCCAGTGCATCGAATACAGCACCATCCAGGTCGACCCGGGCGGCTTCGAGCAGGCCGTCGGCAATTTTTTCGCCAACGGCGGCATGGGTCTCAACATCACCGTGCCCTTCAAACAAGCAGCCTGGAAGCTAGTGTATGAACACGGCCCGGAGGCCGAGCGCGCCGGCGCGGTGAATACCCTCCTGCACGACAGCAGCGGACGCTTCATCGGCCGCAACACCGACGGCATCGGCCTGGTGCGTGACATCTTGCAAAACCATCATGGGAAGATCGAAGGCCAGCGCGTATTGCTGGTGGGTGCGGGCGGCGCGGCCCGTGGCGTATTGCAGCCCTTGCTGGCAGAAAGGCCGCAACGGCTGGTGATCGCCAACCGCAGCCCGGATCGTGGCGTGGAACTGGCCCGCGATTTCGCCGACATCAGTGGTACCGGCCAACTGCACGGCGGCGGCTTCCCCGATCTTGGCGACGAGACCTTCGACCTCATCATCAATGCCAGCGCCGCCAGCCTGCACGGCGAAGTGCCGCCCCTGCCCGACGGCACCCTCGCCGACGGCGGCTGGTGCTACGACATGATGTACGGCGCCGAACCCACCCCCTTCGTGCGCTGGGGCCTTGAGCACGGCGCCGGCCTCTCGCTGGACGGTCTCGGCATGCTGGTGGAACAGGCTGCGGAGTCCTTCTACCTGTGGCGTGGCGTGCGCCCCGACACCGTCCCGGTGATTAGCGAAATTCGTGCTGGAATGGAGCCATGATCCGACTCGCCGACAGCGACCAGGACATCACCCGCTGTATCCCCGTGATGCAGCAACTGCGTCCACATATTCCAACAGCGGACTTTCTGTCCCGTATCCGCCGGCAGATGCCGCAGGGCTACCGGCTGGCCATGCTCGAGCGTGACGATCATGTGGTCGCCCTGGCGGGTTTTCGTTTGACTGAAAACCTGGCCTGGGGACTGTTTTTGTATGTGGACGACCTGATCACCGATGAAACGCAACGCTCGACGGGTGCCGGCAAGGCATTGTTCGATTGGCTGGTGGATTACGCCCACCAGCACGGCTGCCAGGCGTTGCACCTCGACTCCGGTGTACAACGCTTCGACGCCCACCGCTTTTATCTGCGCGAAGACATGCACATTGCCGGCCACCACTTCGCACTGCCCCTGATGAAATAACGCCACTCACAACCAACGCCGGTAGAAGTAAGCCATCCCGGGTTTCGCAAGCTCATCAGGCTACTTGCCATCATTGCCATAACGATCTTCCTTTACACTTTATTTTTGATGTATTGATAACGAACCGGGCGACTCAGCTTCTTAACGTAACCATCAACAAGCGCTCGCTTTAGCCAAGCAGTGATTTGTGATTTGTGCAAACCTGTTTTTTCAGGCAAATCATCCCGACTGATCGGATCGATCGCAAGGCGTGATAGCTCGCTGATAAATAATCGGTAGAAATCAGCGGGTGCATCGGCCGTCTCTTCGGGCACGTCCAACAGCTGTGCATCGTGGATTTCAGCAGCGGACTCTTTAACCCCAATGGAAAATAAACCGGTGGCCTCATCCGCTTGTGAAAACAGATCGGGCTGATCTGTTTTTCTCTGGTTATCAGCCGCTAATGGTGCGGTTAACAGCGAGCTTAAACCGAGGCGCTGGATATCTTCTTCACACCAACGCCCTCCTTTTTTCACCAACATCTCATTGGCGGCGTCCTTGTCTTTCGTTGGCTTCACCCAGAGCGCCACCCATTGTTTTTGCAGGTTTTCTTCCGCGCCGTTCAGTGTGCCGCCTTTTTTGCCGGAATGAACCACGAGCGACGTATCCGCCAGGCAATAAATATACCTGTTTCGCGCCATGGCATTGCCCGCATTAAAACCTGCCTCGGGATAGAATGGCGACACCAGCACTGCCTGGCCATCCATCAATCCTTTGCGCCATTTGGCGCCTGTCGCGGCCCTTAAAAGGCTGTCGGCCATAACGCCAGTCACCTTCCCCCCGGCCTGCATTGCACCCAGCATGACCGTTTCATCGATGCCTCTTGCGCCGCCGGAAACAATCGCAATGCCCTGAGTTGCGGCCTTGGCGCCTAACTGTTTGCTGAACTGTAAATCGGCATCACTGGCATGACGGGAACCGACGACGGCGATACCGCCCGCATTCAGCAGTGACTTGTCACCACAACCGAACAACACCGGTGGCGCACTCGCCTTTAGCCGGGATTTCAGCCGTTTTGGGTATTCAGGATCGGCGCGTGTCACCACCCAGAGTCCGGCCCGTTGCCATTTTTCCACAGCCAAAGCCAGACTATGGCCACGACCCAATAAAGCCAAAATGCGCGCCGTGCTGACTCGCTTGTCATGCCAGCCTGTTAACAGCGGCCCTGGATCAGAGGCCAGCAGTTCAGCCGGTGTCTTGCTTTTCTCTTTCAACCACAAAGCAAAACGTCCCCATTCCACCGCTGTCAACGGCTTGGCGCTTTCATTTTTCGCCTTGCTGAAGTAGCAGGTCAACAGCAGGGTGGCTTGTGCAATTTCTGATAAGATCATGAATTTGTTACCGATGTTGAGGCCAGGGCAACCGGAAATACGGCGCCACTCCCTGCTTGTTGTAGCAATGCAGCCAATACGCTCAATGTCCAGCCTGAATCCACAATGTCATCAACCAATAATACCGGGCCGGTTGGCACCGGTTGGTTTATCGCAAAGACGCCATCCAGGTTGCGGCATTGGTGAAAACGGTTTTGCTGGTCTTTTTGCGGCTGGTTATCTTTTATCTTTTCTACGTTATCAACAAACAACAGTCCCAGACGCTTGGCAAGGCG
>JALTPW010000176.1 GCA_026999335.1 Chromatiales bacterium | reverse complement strand
ATTTTATATATATTTTTATAAAAAGTAGTAGAGTAGTAGTAGTAATAGAAATAAGGGGGAATAGGAAAATGTGTAGCAGTGTAGCAATCTGTAGCAGAATTGACGCAACTTATTGATTCATAAACAAAAAAATAGGTATTTACTGCTACACATTTCTGTAGTAGAGTATTCTGTAGCAGCCCGGCGGCGCGCCAAGTGGTCCCCCTCGCGCCCTCACCGCCCTCCACTTGGCGCCCTTCCCTCAGCACGCTATGCCGTCGGGCTGCTTCTTTTATGGGCCGAGGACCAAGAAACCTGTTGCTGAGTGGCAGGTTATAACAATATGTGAGGACATAAGTAGTGCGAAAAAATACTAGGGCCTTGGCGTTAGCCAAGTTGGCCAGCTCCGGTCTGTCAGAAACAGACGCAGAGGCGCTTAAAATAGACTGGCTCAGCGCAAAAAAGACCGCGGCACTCCATCCAGGGTTCAAAGCGGTTCCGTCACTCCGGCTCGCGTATTACGACCACCGCGGTCGGCCGTTGCCGGACTGGCCAGGTGCTGAGCCATTTTTCCGTCTGCGGTACTTGCAGACCCCAACTGATTTTGTCGCCCTCACGGACAAAAAGCCCGTGCGGTACGTCCAACTCCCCAACACTGTCCCAACAGCCTACTACCCACAGAACTACACCGATTGGGCTGGGCTGTGCGACACTCCCGACGAGCCTCTCATTATCACAGAGGGCGAGCTCAAGGCCGCTAAGGCGTGTAAGGAGGGGTTCCCCACCCTCGGCCTCGGCGGCGTGTACAACTGGCGCTCCCACCGCCTCGGCCTCGAGTGGCTGCCGTCCTTGGAGCCAATCAACTGGTTGCGCCGCAATGTCTACCTATGTTTTGACAGCGATTTCCGCACTAACCCAATGGTCTGCCACGCGCTCCGTGAATTAGCCGAGCAGTTGCAGCGACGCGGCGCCTTTTGCCACCTGGTTGCTCTGCCGCAATTACCTGAGGTGGACAAAGTTGGGCTCGACGATTTCCTTGTGCATGCGGGTTCGCGCGCCGCTGATATGTTCCGTGAGCTGCTCAGTGACGCCGAGCCGCTTGGGTTGTCACGTCCGCTTTGGGCCTTAAACGAGAAATATGTCTACATCCGTAAACCTGGGTTGATTATTGACCAAACTGACTTGAGCAACAAGGTATCACCTGCCGCGTTCAAGGATCATTTGGAGGCCGCCGCGCAGTACCAAGAGCGTAGCCTAAAGAAAGACGGCTCCATTAGTTACAAGCCAGTTTCGGCCGCCGCCGCCTGGTTACGTTGGCCGCTCCGCCTGGAGGCCGCGCGCCTCACGTATGCTCCAGGGGCTGAGCGTTTCGTTGATGGTGAGTTCAACGTCTGGCCAGGTTGGGGGTGCGCACCCAAGTCAGGCGATGTTAGTCCATTCCTTGAGTTGCTCGATCACCTCTTTACTGATGCTGAGCCCGCCGCGTTGACGTGGTTCCTCCAGTGGTGCGCGTACCCACTTCAACACCCAGGCACCAAGATGTTCAGCTCAGTTGTATTTCATGGCATCCGCCATGGCACCGGGAAGTCGCTTATTGGTTACACGCTTGGTAAAATCTACGGGCAAAATTTCACCGAAATCAATCAGCTTGACCTGCACAACAACTTTAACGAGTGGGCTGAATCAAAGCAGTTCGTTATGGGTGACGACGTGACTGGTTCAAACAAACGCCATGACGCGGATTTTCTAAAAAAGATGATCACGCAAAAAGAGTTACGCATCAACGCGAAATACACCCCCAGCTACGTGGTGCCGGATTGCATTAATTACTTCTTCACCAGCCAGCATCCAGACTCATTCTTTCTTGAGGATGATGACCGACGGTTTTTTGTCCACGAAATCTTGGTCGGCCCGTTGGAGGAGCAGTTCTATACCGATTATGCCAATTGGCTAGGGGGCGGCGGAGCGAGCGCCGTTTTTCAGTATTTGCTCGATCTTGACTTGTCGACGTTTAACCCGGCAGCCCCGGCGTACCGCACGCTGGCCAAGGAGCGGATGATCGACACCGGCCGCAGCGACCTTGGCAGTTGGGTGCGTCAGTTACTTGCCGCGCCGGATCAAGTGCTCAGGGTCGGGGACGTGACGCTCGAGCAGGATCTGTTCACCAGCAAGGAGCTGTTGCAGCTCTATGACCCAGAAGGGCGGACGGGCACCACGGCCAATGGGCTCGGCCGTGAATTGAGCCGGGCCGGGGTGCGTCAGGCCCTAGGTGGTCGGCCGGTCCGCTTGGCCAACGGTGCTCAGGGAAGATACTATATTATACGCCACCCAGAGAAGTGGCTGCGGGCCTCAGCGCGGCAAATTGCCAACCACTTGGAAAAAAGTTGTAAATAATAGTTTACAAACACGATTCTATGTACTATTATTGATACCGGGTTTACCGCTAAGCACAGGGGCGGTGAGCAAGACCTGTGCAAGTTAAATAGGAGAATTTACATGAGTGTTGACAAGATCCAATCCATCATCGAAGCTGAGTTGGACAAAGCGGTCGCTTCCGAGCGGAAGCGCGTCATCGGCCTGGTCAAGGAGGCCGTGGCATCGTTGCTTGCTGCCGTCAAGGACGGCGATGGCACCCCGGAGGTTGCTCCGCGCGCAGCCCGTCGTGGCCGGCTGGCCGAGGTTGAGGAACCTGCTGACGACGCGGTCGAGGACATTGTTGAGGAAGCCGACGGCGCTCCTAATACCATCGCGACTGGCGATGACAAGGTGCCCTATGACATCTCCGAAGTCGACGATGAAGAAGTCGACGAGTCCGAGTATAAGTCCATGAAGGTCGGCGAGCTCCGCGAAATCTGCAAGGAGCGCGGTTTGCCCGTTCCGAATGGCTGGAAGAAGCCGCAGCTGATCAAGCTGTTGATCTTGGACGATGAGGAGAATGAGGACTAAACTACGTCGCGCCCGCTACCTAATAAGTAGCGGGTGCTATTTTTATGGATGATAAAATTAATCCTGTGCACTACTGTCAAGGCAATGTTGAGTGCATTGAGGCGCTTGAGGCGTGTCTTGAACGCGAGCAGTTTGTCGGGTACTTACGCGGCCAAGTTGTTAAGTACATCTGGCGGCTCGGGCTAAAAGACGCACCGGCCATCGATGCGGCTAAGGCCCAATGGTATTGCGACAAATTGGTCGAGGTGCTCAGTCGTGACGACTGCACGTGAGCGGTTTGGTGTAGCGCCCACTGCCACGCCGGACGAGGTAAGCCGGCGGTGGCGCAGATTGGCGCGTCAACACCACCCAGATCGTGGCGGGGATGCTGGTGAGTTCGTCAAGTGGCGAGCGTTGTACGAGCACGCATTGGCTGAGGCTGAAACAGCTGCACAAACGTCAGCTGATTGCCCTGAGTGCCTCGGCACTGGGCGCATATCTCGCCAACGTGGATTGTACACGGTCGGGCTCTGGTGTCCTAGATGCCACAAGTAATAGGAGGGCGAGTTATGAAGTACAAGTTTCCGAGTAATCTGAGTCGATGCGCTGACCGGCTCTACCGATTGAGGCAGCGTCGTCGTGAGATGCAGCGTGAGGTCAATAAGATGAAGGCTGAGGAAACAGCCTTGAAAAACCACATTATCAACAACCTCAGCAAGGCCAGTGGCGGTGTTGTAGGTCGCCAGGCCAAAGTGGAGGTGGTAGTTAAGGCTGTGCCTGAGGTGGTCGATTACAATGTCTTTTATGACTACGTTATCAACCAAGGCCATACGCATCTCGCCAATAAGTTGCGGCCTTCCACCGACGCTGTGCGCGAGCAATGGGAGCACGGCTTAGAAGTGCCGGGCGTGCGTCGATTCAACATCACAGATTTATCAGTCGCAAAACGTTAGGAGGTTACAATGCGCAAGTCCAGAAGTTCAGGTTCATCAAAGGCAATTATGAAATGGGACGAGGAGCTGGCTAAGGAGGCCCAACTCGCCGCCGAGCTCGAGGCCAATGCGTCTGCCGGCCAGTTCTTTTCTACGCAGGGCGGTGTACTCAGCTGGCAGGACAGTCCGCTGCCGAACAACGAGATGGCGGTCATTGTGCTAGCGTCGGTATTCGAAAACTTGTACTACGACACGCCTTATGATCCGGACGTCCCGCAAAACCCTACGTGTTTTGCGCTCGCCGAAGAGGAGGAGAACTTGGCGCCGCACCATGCCGTCGTTGACGCCGGTCAGGCGCAGAGTGGTAGGTGCGCTGAGTGCCCCCACAATGAGTGGGGCTCAGCGGATCGCGGAAAGGGGAGGGCGTGCCGTAATGTCAGGCGTCTTGCGTTGTTGCCTGCCGGTCAGCTTTCTCGCAACGGGTTCGAGCTGTTCGAGGATCCGGTGCACTATGAAACGATCGACATCGGGTTTCTGAAGCTGCCGGTGACGTCGGTGCGTGGCTACGCCCGCTATGTCAAGCAGCTGGCCGGAGCGTTGCGCCGCCCGCCGTTTGGCGTGATTTCGCATGTGTCTTTGGTACCTGATCAGAAGACGCAGTTCAAGATTGTTTTTGAGGCCATCCAGAAAGTGCCTGATGAGCTTATGCCTGCCATTATGGCCCGACGTGAGGAGGCGCGATCGACGATCGATTTCCCGTACTCCTTGGACGAGCAGCAGGAGCAGCGGCAAAAGCCTTTGCGCGCCAATGCGCGTCGTCGCAGCCGCCGCCGCCGCCGCAAGTACTAATTAACAACCTGAGGCGTTGGGCGGGCAACCGCCCAGCGGATTAGATGGAGAATCTACGCAACTGGCGCGGATTGAATGACGAGCTGCGTCACGCAAATGAAGAAGAATGCATTGCTTTACTAAAGTTTGAATTGGCGACTAAGCGACGCCGTCAATTTTTGCGTCGCATTCACAGCAGGTTGAACAAGTTGCGCGCTGATCGTGAGAGGGGTGAGTTAGATGCGGCGTCTGCCAGTTACCGTCGACGTTGAAACCTTCGGCATCGAGGGCAGGCCGCACTACCCGCCGCAACCGGTAGGTGTCGCGATTAAATATCCAGGTAAGCGCGCGGAGTACTATGCATTTGGCCATGCAACAGCCAATAATTGCGGTTGGGGTACGGCCGCCAAGGCGCTGCGAAAGGCGTATCGTCACCGCGGCGGGGTTCTGTTTCAAAACGCTAAGTTTGATCTTGATGTTATCGAGGTTTGGTTTGGGCTCGCGGTGCCTAATTGGCAGCGTGTGCACGACACGATGTTTTTGCTGTTCTTGGATGATCCTCATCAACGTGAGCTTGGGCTGAAGGAAGCCGCGGCACGGCTGCTCAATTGGCCGGCCGAAGAGCGTGATGCTGTCGGTGAGTGGCTACTCGAACACCAACCAGTTCCAGGGGTCCGCATTAGTAAGTCTAAGAACAGTCCGCATTACTTTGGCCGCTATCTCGCTTACGCCCCTGGCGACTTGGTCGGGAAGTACGCGGCAGGTGACGTTGAGCGCACTGAGGCGCTGTTCGAATTGTTGCATAAGAAGACAATTGACCGCGGCATGTCTGAGGCGTACGACCGTGAGCGTCGCTTGTTGCCGGTCCTGCTCGAGATGGAGCGGCAGGGGTTGCCAGTTGACTTGCCACGGCTGCGTGCTGACGTCGAAATGTACGCGCAGTGGCACCGCCGAATTGATGCGTGGTTGCGTCGGCGGTTGAATTGCGGCGATGACGTGAATCTAAATTCCGGCGCGCAGTTGTTCGACGCCATGTTGCGAGCTGGGGTCATTGATGAGAGCAAAGCGCTTCGCACAAAAACAGGTAAATTCCAGACCAATAAAGACGCACTCCTGCGGGCTGTATCAGACAGACAGTTGCTCGCAGTGCTCGCGTATCGCGCGCAGTTGTCCACGTGTCTCGGTACGTTTATGGAGCCTTGGCTGCGCGTAGCTGAGGCGTCGGGTGGACTAATTTACACGCAGTGGAACCAGGTGCGCAGCCCTAAAGGTAAGGATAACGTCGGCACGCGGACAGGTAGACTTTCGTCAACACCGAACTTCCAGAACATCCCCAATGAATTTGAGCCGCTGTTTAAGCATGAAGTAACCGATCGCGTTAAACGTAAGACCCTGCCGCGTTGCCCGTTTAACGGACTGCCGCCGCTCCCATTAGTGCGCAGTTACATTGTGCCGTGGGACGGGCACGTATTTATCGACCGCGACTACAGTCAACAAGAACCACGCATTCTTGCGCACTTCGACGGCGGCGCACTACAACAAAAGTACATTGAAAATCCGTGGATTGACTTCCATGATTCAGCGCAAGAGGAGCTTGCTAAACGAGGGAAGTATTACCCGCGCAAACCAGTCAAGAACACGAATTTAGGCTTGATTTACGGCATGGGGGTTGGCAAGCTGGCGGAGAAGAATAACATGTCTGTCGAGGAATCGAAAGCGTTAAAATCTGCCATCCTCCAGCTCTACCCTGGGCTAAGAGAGATGTACAGTGACATGAAGCAGCGTGCTGCGTTGAACTTACCGATTCGAACTTGGGGTGGTCGTGAATACTACTGCGAGCCACCCAAACTCGTTGGCGGCAAGTTGCGCAAGTTTGACTATAAGCTGGTTAACGTATTGATCCAAGGCTCAGCTGCCGACTGCACGAAGGAGGCGTTAATTAGATTTTTTGACGTTAAGCGTCCAAGTTGGCGGCTAGCGCTAAACGTGCATGACCAAATTACCGTGTCCGTGCCGCGCGAAGATACCCAGGTTGCAATGGAAGCCTTGCGTGAGGCTATGGAATCAGTCGAATTTGACGTTCCCATGCTGAGTGAGGGTTCAGTTAGCACAACTAACTGGGCCGAGTTAATTCCCTATGACAAGAAAGGAGAACTTTGTGCAGAATATCACAAGTTGGTCGTTTAGCCGATATGCGGATTACCAACAGTGTCCGCTAAAGGCTAAACTGAAATTTATTGATCGTATTAAAGAGCCGCCTAATGCTGCCATGCAGCGTGGCGTTGAAATTCACAACTTAGCTGAAGCGTTCATTAAGGGTGAGCTAGATAGTTTGCCCAATGAGCTACGACAATTCAGTAAGCTGTTTAGACGTCTTCGCCGAAAATTTTCAAAGCGGGATGGTTCGCTGATTATCGAAGATACTTGGGCCTTTACTGCATCTTGGACACCGACGACTTGGGACGATTGGTCTGGATGCCGGGTGCGTATTAAGGTCGACTGTGCCGAGCGAAGTGGTAATGAGCTGATCGTACGCGATTGGAAAACTGGCAAATATCGGCCTGAGAAGCACGCGGAGTATTTGGAACAGCTGCAATTATACGCTCTTGGCGGGTTGTTATCATGTGTCGATGTCGAGCGGGTGCGCGCTGAATTGGTCTACCTCGATATTGGACAGACACACCCGGGGCCTGATGAACCGGCTATCTTCTACACCCGCGACCAGCTCGATGATTTGATCAGTGCATGGGAACGGCGAGTAAAGCCGATGCTATCCGACACATGCTTTGCGCCGCGCCCGTCCAATCTATGTAATTGGTGTTTTTTTAGACAGTCTAACAGAGCTAACGGAGGTGGTCAATGTCAATTTTATTAGACGAGAAATTAGAAGAGCTTGAGCGCGTCGAGTCGGATGTGATGGTTGACCTTGAGACATTAGGTGTTGCGCCCGGCAGCGTCATTCTGTCAATCGGAGCAGTTAGGTTTTGGCCTGGAGGTATCTACGACGAGTTCTATGCCATCATCAACACGGCATCGTGCCAGGAGCACGGATTGACAGTTGATGCGCAAACGATGCAGTGGTGGGGAAACCAATCCGACGAGGCGCGTGAAGTGCTAGCCCATGCTGAAGAAGGCGGGTTGACATTGCGTGAGGCGTTGGAGAGGTTTTCTGGATTCTTTAATGCCGTTGAAAACAGTCGCATTTGGGGCAACGGAGCCGACTTCGACAACGCACTATTAGCGGCTGCGTACCGTGCGGCTGGGCTCGACATCCCTTGGCGTCCGTGGGACAGTCGTTGCTATCGAACACTCAAATCAATTTTGCCAGGACCGCGTATCGAGCGGCGCGGCACCCACCATAATGCACTCGATGATGCACGTAGTCAAGCACTGCACGCTATTGTCTTACTGAAGGAGAACAAGTTATGGTAGACCATGTTGACAAAGCGCAGGAACTGGTTGAACAGCTCGGCGAGGCTGAATTAGAACGTATCCGTAAAGAGGCCAGCGAGATTCCAGCTGGTTCTCCAGGTACCTGCGAACTTTGTGGTAGTTGGTCTGGCCGCCTAGTTAACGGGGCTTGCGCTCCATGCCGCGACAAGTATGAGCTCCCGTGAAAGTTCTATCGAGCGGCGTGCGTGCGATCTTGTTTGGCGGCACCTCGGGATCGAAGGCTCAAAGCTCAAGGTGGTCGGCGACAATGGATTCCCAGACCGAATCTTTTGGTTGCCAGGGGGCAAGCCATTATTAATCGAGTTCAAGCGGCCTGGTGAAACCCCGACGCCAAAGCAACTTGACGTACATGATAAATTGCGCAAATTAGGTTACAACATACAGGTGCATGACAATGACATCGACGCTTTTCAAGCAGTTCTCGAAGCCGTGGACACCTCGACGCTATCAAAAGAAGGCTGTGAAGTTCTTGCTAGAGCACGCCGCCGCTGCGCTGTTCTTAGATCCAGGACTAGGAAAGACGGCTGTGACACTAGGCGCGCTGAAGATCCTTAAGGAATGCGGACTTATCGACAGGGTGTTAATTGTCGCACCGCTCCGTGTTTGCCACAGTGTCTGGCCAGGCGAGATCAATAAGTGGACTGACTTCGCAGGGCTCTCATACGCGGTATTGCACGGACCGGCGAAGGACGATTTGTTACTACATTCTGACGCGGACATTTTTCTCGTGAACTTTGAGGGGCTCGAGTGGTTACTTAATGTCGAAAAGCGCCGCACGAAATCCGGCAAAATTCAAGTGCGTGTTGATATCGAGCGGTGGCGTAAACTTGGGTTTGATACCCTCGTTGTCGATGAGTTGACTGCGTTTAAGAACACCAACTCAATTAGATTTAAGGCTATTAAACAAGTGATCGGGACATTCCGACGCCGTTGGGGCCTCACGGGGACGCCTGCGGCCAACGGCCTGATGGGGCTATTTGGGCAGTGTTACGTACTCGACGAGGGGCGGACGTTTGGACGGTATATTACGCATTTTCGTCGCGAGTACTTCGATAGAGGATATTCTGACTACGATTGGTTGTTAAAGCCTGGTGCTGAGGAGCGGATCTATGAACGGCTCAAGCCTCTAGCTCTGCGAATGGGAGACGACCTCATTGACATGCCAAAGCTGGTCGAGAACAACATATTGATTGAGCTGCCGCAAAAAGCGATGAGCGTTTACACGACGTTGGAGGATAAATTGCTCGTCGAACTGGAAAATGGGAAAGTTACCGCTGGCACCGCGGCCTCAGCATCGATAAAGTGCCGCCAGATAGCTAATGGCGGGGTGTACCTCGACGACGAAGTTGAGGCCTTGCTGAAACTGCCGGGGAAATCTCGCGAGTGGGCCAAGATGCACGACGCCAAGGTAGATGCATTGGCCGGATTGATTGAGGAGCTGCAGGGCAGCCCAGTACTGGTTGCGTACGAGTTTCAACATGACCTGGAGCGAATTAAGGCAAAACTCGGGAAAAGTACCCCGCATCTCGGCCGTAGCGGCGTGAAAGCGCGCGAAACTGCTAAGTTGATTGCTCGTTGGAACAACGGCGACATACCGGTATTGTTGGTCCACCCAGCTGCAGCTGCCCATGGGCTGGATGGGTTGCAGCACCGCGGTAATCACGTGGTCTGGTTTTCGATGACGTGGGATTATGAGCTCTACGATCAGCTGATTCGACGTGTGCGGCGTAGTGGGTCAAAAGCAACCCGCGTGTATGTTCACCACTTAATGGCAAAAGATACGATCGACGAGGCTATTTTTCACGCATTGAAATCAAAGGCTAGAGGGCAACGAGCACTGTTCAACGCGCTTAAGAATTACGCGGGGGCCAAATGAAGATTTTCAATTCAAAAAGATCGGCCATCAAAGCGCTTCGACGAATTGGTGTACGGCGTAGAGATTATGAAAAATTCCTAGTCGAGAATGATGATGGCACGATTGAATGTTATTTGGAAGAGGCTGAGGATTATGTCTACAACGTGCACCGTAAAAATCCTGGTGGTATTGGTGACTTCTGCCGAACGATGATTTTGGATGGTTACACGAACGACGAAATTTTGGCCAAGATGGTTGAAGTTTACGGTGAGGACTACATCACAACCCGGTATAAGTACCCGGCGTGGTACCGGGCTGAGCTGCGGCGCAAAGGGCTTCTGCCGCCCGCGTTTGACTATCCAGCGCATCAACGCACTGGTACACAAGCAATTCGGATTTTTGAGGATTGATCGATGAAAAAAATCTTACTTTTAGTGTGTTTTACTTTATTGATCGCATGTTCCATTGGCGACGACAATGAGAAATTAATGCATAAGCATTATTGCAACATGGTTGACTTGTGGCATCGCACGTCCCACTTGCCGCCAGATCAACGCCTCGGGTGGCCGCCGTATAAGGGCGAGTGCCGTTCTCAGATCAAGAGGTTGTAAACAAGTATTTACAACCACCGTCCAGCAGCTTATAATATAACCATAATCTTGCTGCTGAGGAGAGGTTACCCAATGGATAAAGTCGAAGATATGGAGATAGTCGTGGGCGAAAATAATGCTAAACTTTTGTTTGGTGGACGACAACGTGCACTACTTGAGCGACGCGCTAACGGTGACATCCGTCTGCATTGGTGGCCCTTCGGGCCGTTTACGCTCGAAGAATCTCGCGTTTGGGTGGCTGGCCTGGTCGAATTACTTGTGATTGCAGAGAGGTGGAAAAATGAGAAGAAATAAATTGGTCGGAGTTTACCATGACCATAATCGGCGCACGATGTTGGTGCTGAAAAACACCAGGTCAATGGCCAAAGTTGTTAGACTCGTCGTTGACCGGCCAATGACCATCGAACAAATATCTGTCGAAAGAGTCGCGTCGCTATTCACAAAACTCGACGACTACCCGATCGAAAAAGCGGCGGCGAATTATCTTGAATTTGCCCGGGCGACCGGCGCCTCAACTGAGGCAGTCGACGCGTTGACGAAATTTTGCCAAATCTCAGATCAGTGGCGCGCCGACATAGAGCTGCAGGCCGCGCGGAGTAACGGCCCATCAGGCGGCAAAGACAACGTTTCACGGAAACGGAGGCGAAAGAAACAGCAGGTTGATAGTAGCAAATACAAGTCCGCGGCGCAAATGTTCCGCGCGTTAATTGCTGAGGGCGTGCTCGACGACGATGAAATTTTTGCGAAGGTGCAGGCCGAGTTCGGGCTCGCCAATAACCGCCGCAGTTACGTATCGTACTACCGCAGACAATTGGAGAAGCAAAATGCCGAAAACGCGTAAGTTGAAACGGGACAAGGGTGATTTCGACACAACACAGCTCAAGTCAACCTCGCACGGGCGGACGTTACACCGCGATTATACTGCCCACTTTTTCCGTTGGTCCTTCGCGCGGCGGTATATCACAGCCAAGGATAAGGTCCTTGAAATAGGGTGCGGCGAGGAGAAGCCATTGAGCAAGATTTTGACAGGCGGCGCCGCCGCACATGTCAGCGAATACGTCGGCGTCGACCTGAACAAGTTGAAACCGTCCAAAAGTCAACGGTTGACTTTCTACGGCGAGTTCGACTTCACCTCACGTTACACGGAACTGCTCGACGCGCACGGCCACTTCGATGTAGTGGTGCACCTCGAAGTAATTGAGCACATGGCGGTAAAGCACGGCAAGAATCTACTGCGCGCAGCATACAATTGTTTGCGCCCCGGTGGCACAATGCTGATGTCCACGCCTGTTTATGACGGCCGTCGTCACGCGGCTAACCACATCCACGAGTATACCGTCGAGGAGCTCCGTACTCTCGTTGAGGCCGAGGGGTTTACAGTTGAACGGCGGTTTGGTACGTTTATGGACATCAAGCACATCGGCAAGGGGAAACCTCGTGGGTGCTCCCGCGAAGCCGTGGCCGAGGTGGCAGAGGCGTTGCGCGAGTACTATGACAACGATGCGCTGAGCAATATTTTTGGCCCGTTGTACCCGGACCACGCACGGAATAACTTGTGGGTTTGTAGAAAACCTATTTCAACTCGGCGGAAACGCCGCACTAAAAGGAGGGCAGCAAAATGAGTATCTACAAGGTACGAGAGTTCAACGAAAAGTTTGGCCTGCCGAACGGTGAACGTGACGAGCTCACCAGGAATTCTGAGGCGATTGAGTTCCGTGTGAGGTTCTTGCAAGAGGAGCTTGACGAGCTGCGCGAGGCGCTGGACAAAGGCGATCGCGTGCGGGCCTTCGACGCGTTGCTCGATCTCGCTTACGTGACCTACGGAACTGCTTTGTTCATGGGCGTATCCCCAATACAGTGGGACTTGGGCATGCTACACGTCCACCGCGCGAACATGTCAAAGGAGCGCGCGCAGTCATCCGACGACTCTAAGCGAGGCACTACGTTGGATGTTGTCAAGCCGGCTGGGTGGCAGGGGCCTGAAACTGGGCTCGAGGAGGTGCTTTCATGGACACAAGCCGACGACTGACGATCTTCGAGGGGCCGGATTGCAGCGGTAAAACCACCGCAGCGAAGGCCTACGCCGAAGCCACCGGAGCGCGGTATGTGCATTTTGACGCGCTGCCGCACGTTAGCACAGGACTGGCGCGCATGTACGTCGAGACAATGCTACCAGCGGTGCTCGGGTACCAGGATGTCGTGTTCGACCGGTCGTGGTTGAGCGAGTACCCATACGGCAAAGTTTTCCGTCAGGGAGCCGACCGTCTTGGGGCGGCCACCAAACGTATGCTTGAACGGTTAGCGTGGCGGTGTGGCGCTGTTGTGGTCAGGTGCGCGCCACCATTGCACCACATATTGCGGACGTTCAGGGAACGCGCGCACCGAGAATACTTAGACAATGAGCACCAATTGCGTGAAATCTATCGGCTCTACCGTGAGCAGCAAACTAGTTTGCCGGTCGTTGATTACGACTACACAGTCGAGCCGGAGCTGAAGCAAGTACTTGTTGCTGCTCGTAGGTCAATGCTGCACCCGCTTAAGTTGGCCAGTGCTGGCAATTGGTGCGCTCCGGTAATTTTAATTGGCGAACGCTTTGCGCAGCGAAAAAATCTCGACCCGCATTACCAATGGCCTTTCGCATCGTTTAGCGGCAGCGGATGCAGCCAGTGGTTAACAAGACAGCTTGAAGACGCGAATGTTAGCGAGGCAGATTTGCTGTGGGTCAACGCCGACCAAGACCTCAGTCTACTACCTAGTGGTGCGCCGTACATTGCGCTTGGTCGTGAGGCTGCAGCAGTTGCGCGTGGGTACGGATTGGGCGTTATCCAGGTGCCGCATCCGCAATACGCTAAACGCTTCGATGCCACCGGTCCGTATCAATTAATCCAGGTAATTGAGGAGGTTTACAATGAGATCGTTTAATTCGATGTGGCTAGACGCGTTGGATCGAATGCTCGAGTTTGGTGATATCGCTACTCCGCGCGGCACTGTAACAACGGAGCTGTTGCACCAAACATTTACAGTTGATATGCGCCGCCCAGTCCTCACGATCAAGGAGCGTAAATTATCGTATCGATTTATGGCCGCTGAGGCGTTTTGGATTCTTACCGGCGATCACCGAGTAGCATCAATCGCGTCGTACAATGAGCGTATCGCTGATTACAGCGACGACGGTGTTACATTCTTTGGCGCGTATGGCCCGCGCATCCAATCACAGTTGCATTACGTTATATCAGCGCTAAAACGCGATTCCTACACACGCCAGGCCACACTAACTATTTGGCGTGAGAACCCACCAGAAACCAAGGATGTGCCGTGCACGGTTGCGATTTCATTTTCGCTACGCCGTGGCAAACTGAATTGCCACGTGTTTATGCGGTCGTCAGATCTGTGGCTCGGACTGCCTTATGACGTATTCAATTTCAGCATGCTAGCGCACATGGTCTGCGCAAAGTTAAACACTGCTGCGGTATGCGCGAAACCCGGGATACTTTTCTTGACCGCAGCATCGTCCCATTTATATGATACTGACAAGAAGAGTGCTATTGATGTGCTCCGGCTTAGCGCGCACCATAGATGCTCTGACGAAGACGATCAACCATTAACACCTGAAATTTTGCACCTCGACGAATTTGAGTTGCTCGATCGTCTAGCAATGTTGCGTGACACGTCAAAAGGTGACAGGTTGCGTTGGTGGGAGGCGTCTAATGGTTAAGCGACTATCTATCGATGAGTGGGCGTTAATGCTGGCAGAGGTTACAGCGCTTAGGAGCACATGTGCGCGCAGGCAAGTCGGTTGTGTCCTGGTTGATTCCAGCGGTCGTGTGCTATCAACGGGCTACAACGGCGTCGCGCGCGGAGTACCACATTGCAATGAACGAACCCAAAATGGGTTTCTACATGCGTGTAGCGGTGCGAATGCGGCAAGCGGGGAGGACCTCGATAATTGCAGGGCGATCCACGCTGAGCAGAATGCCTTGTTGCAATGCAAAGACGTCGACAAGATTTATGCGTGTTACGTTACAACTTCCCCGTGCGTGACGTGCGCAAAGCTGTTACTCAACACCACGTGCCAGAAAATTATCTTCAGTGAACGCTACGCTCACGATGGTGAGGCGCGGAAGCTTTGGGAAGAGGCGGCGAGGGGTAGATGGGCAGATTTTAAATCGGTTAAGTAGGCAAATGTGGCAATTTATATGGCTCGAGTATATTGTAATGTTCACGTGCTGGCCACGTGAACTCCTTGGGTGGTCAACTGGGCCACCAATTATGCCAGGTGGCCGGGCTATCGGACAGAGCGACCGCCGCGTGGAACTGGACTGCGTCTGGCGGATAAGTTCTATCCAGATCCCCGGTACGCCAAAGGCATGGCGTCGAAAGCCGCGTGAGTCCTTCCATTACCGATGCCGTACAGATGCCGGTGGTGGGAGAGGCAGGTGAATTAACACTGACGAAGCGCGGGCCGGGCCTTTAATCAACGAGCTCAAAATGCGGTAAGTCCTCAAAGCTTCGCCACAACCCACCCCAGCGCAATCTAACTCCTAACTCACCTGCCGCTTGCAGCATGGCGGCCGCCACCATGGCTAGATGTTCGCGCTCCCATGACGCGCGGTTGTCAACGTATGCATAGACGTCGAGCGCGCGCCCGTCCTGGTGATTACTCCGCTTGAGGTACCCATCAGCCTTGCTTTTTCCGGCAACGTAAAGCTTGTATTGCTCTTCAGCTAAGCGGCGCCCACCAAATTCAGGGATGCCGAAGTCGATTTTGGTGATTTGCAAAGCACGGTGGGCAACCTCTTGAAGTCGCTGGTCGACGCCGCGCATTCTCTCGAGAGAACGTTTTGAGAATGTAAACATTACTTTACCCCCTTTGACGCAAACCGGTTAGTAACAGCCTTTGCCAGAGTGCCCATGTGGGGCGCGGCAAAGTAGAATGCTAAAATCAACATGACCGCTGAGTTCATTTCACTCGACGCCCGCGACGCGATTTCCGACGCGGCTTGCAACTTAGCAGCTGTGATGGTTCCAGAGTCGTCCGCAAAAACCGCAGCTGCGCTCAACGCGAAACCGATCAAATACGTTCCTAACCAGGTGGCCGTGACCGCTAATGCGATAAGCCGTCGTGCCAGATTCTGTCCCTGCGTCGCCGCCATCCACTGGACGACCATGGCGCGGGCTTCTGACCGATCCTTGGCGGCGGCCGCAGCGCGTTCCTCGTCAGTGTAAACCAAGGCATCGAGTCCACGCGCCACGTTGTCGACGGTCTTTTGTAGCGCGCGCTCACTTCCGAAGACTCTGCTCAATAAGTCTAGCATAAGTCACTCCTTGTCCATCTTGCCATCGAGTTTGTCTTCTATGCGGTCCAACTTTCTGAACATTGCCTCGGAGAACCTGTTGAAGTCGTCGCGTTTAACGTACTGCCCCGCAACCAAGACCTCTACAGCACTGACTTTCTCGGCCAGGCTATTATCAGCAGTTTGCAGATCGCGAACCGCTTGCCACAGTGATCGCATGAGAATACCAATTACCATGCCGAACAAGCCTAAAAGCCAATTAATTATCGTTTGATCCACGCCGTACCATCTCCTGTATCGCTTTGATGATTATCGGGATAAGTTCCTCGTACCTGATAGACATGTACCCAACTTCCGGATCGTCGTATATCGTATTACTGAGGCCGAATCCACGTAAAACATCCCTAAGTTCTTGCGCTATCAATCCATGGTGGACGTGGCCGTCATCGTCAACGTGGTTATACTGAACCGGTCTTAGCTTCATTATAAAGTCCAATCCCAGGTTTTCATTGATCACATTTTTCTTCGTACGTGCATCAGACGTAACTGTGACCGGATTCTGCACGAACAAATTGCGCCATGAGCTTACACCGCTCTGCCCCAAATCAACACTGTTGGTATTGAACGGTTTGAAATAATTTGGGGCGAATGTAAAGTACTCATTCCAGGTTGCGCCGCTATCAACACTGATGCCCATGTGGAATAAATTTCCGTCAACGTACGCCTCCCACCAATGCGCAGAAGTTGACAGGTCCTTAAACCTCAGAACTGGCGCAAAACTCCTAATTGAGAGGCCGCCGGATCTATTATTAGCGCCGTCGCTTATCGTGATAGGCGCGCCAAAGTATTTCGCGTTTGAGAAATTGGAGAATTTCTCTGATTGTAATTGCTCCGCGAAACCTTCCCAGTACGCATTATTTGTGACTTCACGCAATTTAACATAGAGTGACGGGTAGCTCGCCACCGTTGCAGGCAGTGGCAAATCAGATGCTACTTGTTCAGTATCGATATCAAATACGCAATTTGACGGATTTGAGTCACCTTCCGTTTCCGTAAGCGTAGGATCGTATGTATACGCGTAATTAATGGTATTTTGAGTTACACCGCGGTGTGTAATTCGAAATCTTAACCCTCTCGACCCGTACTTATAAACAGGCAAAGCATCAACTTCCGCGTACGAGTTGATATTTACGACATCGATCAGATCGCCGTCGACATCAATGTTATCAAGTGTCACATTAGCTGCTTCACCCATAAAAACTGACCCGACGCCGTTCCCTGATGTTGAATAAGTTGCGTCATTGTACACCTTGATGTCAGTTATAACGGCGTTACATCCTCTGTTAGAATTAATTATGCCGTGCGGTCTTGCGTACGTCGTAGAATTTCCAACATTGAACGCTGTTACACCAGAAATAAAACAACCCGCAATGTCGCCACTATGTGGGAACCCGACGCTATTACCAGACAGGCCAATAAGTATTTCGCAGTTATAGGCCAAAATACCGGAAAATATGATGTTCTTTTCCTTGCTGTCCTGATTTCCTGCCACGTTAATTGCTTGGTAACAATTCTCTATTGTGGCGCCAGTAACTTGGATGTTAGAGGGAATAGACACATCAGAAGTGCCAGCCTCAACGTTGAAAGCTCGTCCTCCGCCGTACCCATTTTTATCATGGGCACAATTTTTAATTCTCCCACCAATTACGCGGACGTTTTCGGTACCATCTCTGAATATGATCCCGTTGCCCGCCGGCGCATAGTTCATATCTATCTGCGGATTAATAATTACTACGTCTTTCGATTGAAATCCGTTCAATTGCGTCGACATCGTCAGCGCAGCTTCGTACTGTGGAACTGGATTAACGACTTTCAACCACCCATCAAATTTAACCACTTTGTTCGATGGCACCGGAAGCCACCCAGACATCTCGAACGTTCCATGCGGTATCAACAAAGGGTAAGTCGCTAACATCGCGCTCTTTAGCGCCGCATAATCGTCGACACCAGCAATTCCAGATGCGCCAAAATCATACGGTGTTATGTATGACGCTACTTTGCGTTTCCAACGCGCTCCTGATGGCGTAACAATAACAGTCCCGTTATCATCCGATGATGAGGTATCAGACGCATCATAGAAAAACGTACCCCCGCCCTTACCAGGCACTGAATGGCCCAATAATTCTACTTCTTGCCCGTCATAAACAGGTTCCTCATTACGTAATGCAGCAATTGAATCAACGATCTTTATGTATCCAGTAGCAATTACTTGTCCGTTAACAAGTGACGCATGTAATTCACTGTAAATAACGTTGCCCGACTTATCAACTACCTTAATAGAATAGTCAGGCTCAGGAGTAAATACAACACCGGGCGACCCATCCCTGCTCAATAATCCGTCCTTAATCTCCAACGGTTGTTTAGCAGGAACAGTCAAATTTGGATCCCAATAAATTGGAATATCATGCGATGATGGCTCTAAGCCGGCTTTTCCGATATACACCAGCCCATATTCAATTGCATGGCCGGCAGCGTCAGTAAAAAAATTATACGGTTGGCGTATTTGCGACGGCATATCATTGATCTCCCAGTGCCTGTTTAACTTTCGCGCGCAGTTTAGCGTCACGTATCGACTTAGTCAACAACCTAAAACTCGTCATTACCGGGGCCGGTACGCCGGCCGTACCACTAATCGCAATATCCATCAAACCGGCAAGCACACTGGCCGTGTTGCTTGTGTTGACTACTCCTGGCGGCGTAGTCAGCACATCAATCGCTACGTCGCGAATTGTTCGCAACTGCTCAGCTCCTTTCTTGCCATACAGTAATTCTAGCTTACCACTGCGGTCAAGCTGAGAAATCAGGCGGTCTAGCCTAGCCGGCGATACAACGCGATTTCCGGCTTGGTCAACTTGGACATTAGACGTAATTTGATCTTGGATATGGCGGAGGACCGCGCCCTGCAGTTCCTTCCACGCCTGCTTTCCATCATCCCCGGCCGTCTGAAGGATGCGGCGCAGCTGTCTAGTGGACTCAGCTGGCGTAGTCGGAGCAAGTACCGCCTTTCTAACTACTTCCTCCAACGCAATTTGCCTATCGGTTGATCCACGCTTAGTTCCGAGTAAGTTAGCGATCAACCCGATATTTTCGTAATCCCGAGCGTAACGTGCACGCGCCCCGCGAGCGGCACGGTACGCCTCACCACCCTTGCCTTCGGTCGCCTCATCAATTAGCTTTTTCATGATCGACGCCTGCCTAACGTTCGTCGGCTCACGGTCAGTTACGGCATTAATGCTACGACGTAAGAGCTCAGCGTTCTTCAGCGAGATTGGCTTCGGAGTTAATTCCCCGTTTGGTCCTTCGTCAATAGCGCCGAGCTGCAGAGCCTTCTTTTTAACAGCCTTAAGTACGTTAGCCACCTCGGCCTCAGGCGCTGACTCTTGCAGGTGCTGAGCAAAGTCGGACAACACAACTGGCACCTCAAGCTCACCAGCCTTTTCAGCTTTCTTGTACAACTGTCGGATCTTGGCTTTGTCCTTTGCCGCGCGAGCACGAATCGATTTATTTATCGTCTCGCCGATATCGCGTAGATCAGTGAGCTCAGCTCCGACCATGTCAATAAACGCGTCAAAGTTTTGTTGCAGTTGTAGATTCTGCTCAGCTAAACGGCGTCGAATAGGTTCGCCTAGCTCAGGGTCCTTAGCAATTTCACGTTCAAAGCGTAGCTGTGCGTAATCACGAGCTGCTTGCCCCTTTGTTAGCTTAATGGGTGCCGGCAAATTCTCGGCTTGTTGACGACGTAGTGCCTCATCAACAACAGGCGCAGCCCCAGCAGCCTCACGAGCCAGTGGGGAAGGTTGCTGCTTGTCCTGTCTACTGCGAACGATTGTCTCATTTAGACGCTGGACAAGGTTAGATGTTCTTGCCGGTGCTTGTTGCCCAACCGCTTGTACTGCCTTAACAGGGGCCTGCAGTTCAGCTGTGATGGGTAACGCTTGCAATGGGCCGAGCGTCTCACCAACGTTCTTCACATATTGCTTGCCGACGTCAGTACGTGGGACGTAAGTGAATTTCTCAAGTCCCTCCAGCGCTTGCTGCTCGACAACATCGGCGCTTTCAATCGTACCAAACTTTCCTGCTAATATCTGTTCGGCAAGAGCTTTAAGCGTAGCGCCGAGCATGCCAAGTGTGCCGGTCGTCATCCCAGTCGCAGCAGTCAAACCGGCTTCGCCTACGCCAATTAACTTTTCACTAGTTGACGGATCGATTTGCGGCTGCGTTCCAGGCACTTGTGCAGAGCCAATATCAGGAATCTGCTCGGTCGCCGCGATGGCCGGAGTGTCTTCGCGGCGGGTCAGTTCGCGGTCGATTACGACCTTAAGTTTACGTGCCGCGTCCATATCACCGGCACGAACAGCGCCATCATAAGCCTGTTGTAATTGTTGCAGTGTCGCCATTACTTAACTCCAGTTGCGTACTTATCAACCAATTGTTGGATTTCAGCCGGTGATGGCACCGCCTCAGGGGTATCGGGCACTGACTCAGGGACGCCGTACTTGTCAGCCAGTCGTTGGCGCGACTTAAGCAACAACCGCTGAATCTCGGCAAGGTTACGCCTAAATTGCTGCTCACTTTGCCTCGTCTTTAGGCTGCGCACGTAGTTGACAAGACGCTCGCCTTCCCTCTCAGTGAGCGCGCCGAACGTCGCACCTTTGGCCTTTGCGTCCATCAAGTTGTTTAGGAATGCTTGCGACTGAATTGTCTCAATATCAGCCAACGCATCAGCGCGTTTATCTGCGTCGGCAAATGGCGAGATAAGTCCAACCAATGTGCTTGGGTAGAATCTGCTGCCCTCTACAGCGCCCAAGATATTGTCAAGCTCAGGGTTTCGCAGCAGCCGATCAATTACACTCAACGAGTTATCGATGCCAGCGCGCGCAGCTTCTAGTGCCGAAGATTTTGTGCGCATTTCCTCGTCCCGCTTTCGTTTTGCTGCTTCAAGCTTAAGCTCTAGCTCCCGCCGCTTTAGCTCGTTTTGCTCACGTTGCAGCCTAGCATTTATGGCAGCAATACGGCTGTTTTCACGGTCAATAGCGGCGTCCGACGCGAGCTTATAAATGTCCCAGCCCTTTCGCGCCAACTCCGCAGCCTGTTGGGATTCAGCGTAATCTGCTTCAATCAACGCCTTCCGCGCTTTGGCCTGCTGCTCTTGTAATTTAGGAATGAACAGCTCGGCTTCTCGACGTTCAGAGCTCAGTTTTGCGAACGTATCTGTAAACTTTTCTGGCCCCATCACAGATGAAAGGTACAATCCAATCGAGGCCTTAGCAGTTGCCGGGCTAATCTCAATCAGTTTCAACATGTCCTCCGCCATTTTCGCACGTTGGTGCAACCCTGAATTGCGGTACGCTTCGGCCTGCTGGCTGAGCAACCTTGTGGCAACGTCTAAATTGCCTGACTCAAGCGCTGCGTAGACATTACTCGCCTGGCCAAGCTGAACCTTTTGCTCCTCAGCACTAAGGGCTTCGTACGCCGGTTTGAACTGCTGGGCAAGCTGAGGGTATTTAACCATAAGCGATGCGATAGCACGCGGCGTCGGATTATTGGACACAGTCTGCAAATCGGTATTCAACATTTCATCCAACGCCGATGTCAACTTGCGCGACATCCTTGCCTCGCGCAACTTTTCGAGTCCAGCAGTCAAGTTAATTGCCTGGCCGAGCTGTTGCATTGGGCCCGGCAAGTTCAACATGTAATTCATCGGTTGTGCCATTAGAACGCTCCCAGTGCTTTTAACAATGCTAATTGACTGATAGCATTGCCTACGTTAGCATTGGCTTGACCCTGCGCGAGCCGTGCTCCAGCTTGTGCCTGCCCAATCTGCCCGAATAGATTAGCGACATTGCCGCCAAACTGTTCACCGGCAGCGGCTTGACCTGTAGCACTTGCTTGACCAAGCCGTGAAATGCCACCTAACTGCTGGTACTGCTGCTGAATCGTTTGCGCCAATAGTTGTGGGCGAAATCGAGCCAGTGCTTCTTGTACATTGCCACCGCGTAGGCCACCGGTGGCCGCTGCGTTCTGCAAAATCGCTTCTTCACCTTGCTGCACCAACCCTTGAAAATACGGCAATTGCTCTACTTGTTGTAGCGCTTGTTGTTGCGCCTCCGGTCCTAAGACTCCTGAAATAGCCTGTTGCCGCTCAAAAGCAGTTGTGCCAGCGGCGACGTATGGGCGTAACAGTTCTTGGACGGCGTCAAACTGCCTTTTTTGTTCGGCCAATCCTAGCAGCGACGCACGTGTCTGCTCAGCAGAAGCTTGCCTAGCCGCTCGGCTCTGCGCGCGTGAGCTAAGCAGGTTGCCGCCAAGCAGCGCGCTACTAATCCAAAAAGCCTCGTCAATTCCAGCCATGCTAAATCCCCTTTATGATATTTTGCGGCCTGACACGCGTAACGTAAGTGACGACGCCGCCCCAGCTAAAGTTGAAATGAAATCACCGTCTTCTAAAACTTGTCCAACCAGCTCTGGAAACCGGTCTGTTTTTCCTGCGAGAATAGTACGACTTACGACTTTATTGCTGTCGCCAGCAGCATCTCCTAACGCAACCAGGTGACATGTAAATGCCACATCTGACGCAGACGTATTTGTGACGGTAAACTTATCGATGATCGTTTTGACGCCACTAGACGTATACTGTGTTGTTTGCGTGTTTTCAACTTGTTTAGCGGGGACGATGTTTTCAATTACTATTGCCATAATCTCACCACGTTGGAATGTATCTTGTTACGCCGTTATCATCGATCGCTACCCACTTAGTAGGATTTCCAGCAACCGGAGAATTGGTAAGTGATGCTGAGTTAGCTCCACTAGCATCACTAAGTGATGTCGACGACCTTAGTAAAATCGCTGTGTCATCAGACAACTTTGCCGTAATAGTGCCACCACTAATTTCGACATCATCACTACTTTGCGCAGCAATCGAGCCAATCTCAAGCCTCTGGTTAAGAACAGTATCCTCTTCGCCATAGTAGTCTTCTACATCACCTCTCACTACAAGCTGTTCTAACGCCTCAGTAATCTGCTGCAAAAGTGATATCGCTTGTTGTGCGATGGCGGTGGCGGTACCAGCCACTACCTCAACGTCGTTTAGCTGACTTTGCAACGAATTAACATCATTAGGAATAACGTCAAAAAGCTGCTCAAACGCGCGCACTGCCCTTTGACTCGGTAAAAACTCCGACAGCTCGCGTCTAGTTAGAGGCCTGGGATCAGTGTCAGTTGACATTACGCTAACGCCTCTACACGTGCTTCAAGGCGCGCAATTGACAGCCGCGCGCGACTGTCACCACGAAATCGTTGGATACGCCAGTTGCGCGTCGCGCCCTGGTTCAACCAAATGAGCCGCTTAGTACGCTGCCCAGTTTTTCCAGCGTTAATGCTACGTTCCATGCTCCATGTTACACCGTCAAGTGAGTACGACGTAGAAATCATTGAATCTTTACCAAACTCAGTTCTACCAGAAAGGCACACCAGCTCAAGTTCGTGGAAGATCGCGCCTCCTGGCGGGGCGTAGATAATTGGTGTTGACACTTCCCACGCCACATCGCGGCCCCAATGCTTGGCATCTTTCAATGTCGTCGTGCCAATAGACGGTTGTTGTGGGTCGCTGACATGCCACGCATCGTGGACAAAAACAAAATTCCGCGCTCGATATTGGTCAACACCGCCGCTTCCAGATGATAAGACAAACCAAACATGCTGCCCAAGTACTTTTGACGCTTCGGCATCGTAGCACAAAGTTTGGTCAGGGAGATGGACATAAAGCCACTCATGCCCATCAACCGTTCTGGGTTCAACGAGTACTGTTGATAACGTTGATTCACTGTAGTTACTAAGCAGCCGATCGATTTCCCTAGTCGCGATTTTTGTCGTTTGGCCATTTGACGCAAGCCACACAGAAATTGGCTCATTGCGGCCACCGCCAAGAATGGCGAGCCCGCCAAGATAGTTACAACAGGCTTTGGTGCCAACTGACCCACGGTTAATTTGTGCACCGTCGATGCGTCTAAATGGAAAGCCGGTTCCACCGACGTTGTCAAAGGCCTCAATCGTGTAGCGGTTGATCGCGTGCGGTTCGTTGCGCACTTTCTTAATAGCCATAATTGGGTCTGGATCAACCTCAGATGAACCATACTTCGTTGCTAACACTGAGAACGGGTCATTAAGCTCAGTCACCACTAGATATGAACCGTCAGTTGTCATAAAGTAGCCGTCGACCCAAATAACGTCCTTTACGATGCCTAAGTCAGGATCTACGACTTGTTTTAGCGTGGCGCCGTCCCAATAAAATAATTTACCGTTCGACGCGATGGCCAACCGGTCAAATGAATAGTCAAGCGATACCAAGCCACCAGTATCGACATCACCCAACTCAACAATGGTACCAGCGACGTCAATGCGGACAAGTTTACTCCCCATAACACGATAGTGCAGGCCTCGCCAGTTTACTCCTCCGCGGTCAATTCCAGGACCAGTGGTCAGCAACTGAACTCCCTCAGCCGGGCGTAAGTAGCCGTTGCTTATGCCCTGCTGCTTTGGCACTGGAACCATATTCACAGGGTACGACGTGCGAAACTCAGAAGCCTCGTCCGTGTAAATACCGTTGAGAATCGGAATTTGCATCTTAAACAGTAAATCGCTTCACCTGGAACGACACAATGGTGTCGTCGAGGGCCGAGATTGAATTCTTGTCAGATACCCGTAGCGAATAGCCAGGGCCAAGATACAAATCTTGAGGAATCGGCACTTGAATCTCGTCGCCAATAAATGATGTTTCACGATAAATCCCCTGGATAAAACTATAGTGGCGCACCAAACTTGCAGCTTGCACAGCGCCCGCAACATGGTTCGCAAGTACGTTTCCATCTGAGTCAATAATTTCAAGCATAATTTGACGGTTGCCAGTCGTTGCATCAGAGGTATAAATAACATGTAGAAAATTCAATTTCCACTGCTCGTTTACAGGCACAACCCAAGTTTTCGACGGCTTATTTGCAACCGCGTCATAAACTTGGTGGATTGGTGTACGCTCAATAACCTTGTTAATCATACGACCCCCTTAACCAACGCGGTACCATGTTTTTGTCGCCGCGTCAAATTTCAGTCTAAAAAACCCATTTGCAACCAGCGTAGTTGGCGCACCAGTAACTGCCGTGGCGCCATTACCATCAACAACTAAAGTTGTCACCGCCTGCGTGCAGTTAACCAAAACCTCCTGCTTGTCGACCAGCGATGTTACCGACGGCAACCTGATCGTCCCGTCAGCAAAGGCAGCTGTTGGCGTCAGAATCAAGTGCACATTCTGGTCGTCATTACCACCATCAGTAATTGTCACGGTAAACCCAGTTGCGGATGGCGCAGCGTATTGCGTTACATAAGCGCCGAACCCTTGAGTTGTGAACGTAAGATTCTGCTGCATATAACTAAGCAATACGCTCATAGCAGCTTTGCGCGCATCACCATTTCCGTTGCTGAATACAGGGATCAAGTCGCCACTCACAACTTCATCCAGCGCTGAAAGTTCATTTATCCTCGGCATGGTTTATCTCCTAGTCCAGTTCAATCGGACCGTCGCTACCAGCTTTAACATGCTCAGTGGGCCGATGCACGAACGGATGATTGTGACGGTAGTTTTTACCGCCAGCACCAAGTGGCATTGTACTCGGCAATTGCACCTCAACCGGTTCGGCAAAACGTGCGATCAGCTGCGAGTACGCGCGGCCAGCAGTAGCGCGCAGATCAGGATGTACCTGCTTACCAACGGTTGGGGCAATCCTAACCGCCAAGTTCGCATAAATTGCTTCATTGGCGGCGTCGGGCACATCGGTTGTATCGTCAAGACTTGATTTTTCCGGCGACGACGGGAGCGGATACCCGAGCCTAATCCCACGCCCATTCCACGTAGCAATCATCGCATCGAGCTGACGCAGGGCACTTTGCAGCTGCGCTGGGTCGAGGTCGTACAAATGAGAAGCATAGCCCAACGCGTCAAATGCTTGCGTGACAAATTGCCGCTTTGTCCAGCTCATGACTGTTCAGCCAACGCCGCCTCGATCTTTGCCAAAAGAGTTTCATCCTTGGTGCGCTTGGTAAAGTCGATGCCGAGCTCAGCAGCCTTAGCCTCAAGCTCTTCGCGCGTGGGTGCAGTGACTTCATCGATGGCGTCCAGCGCCTCAGATGGCGACTCTGCCCAGCCAGCTTTGAGGTAATCATTCAAATCGTCAGCCTCAACGATCTTCGTCTTAACCGAAACCCCGTGAATCTTTTCGTTGCCCGGATACTTATAAACCATCGTAGGATTCTTCATCAGGTTTTCCTCCTCTTCCGTTTTTCAGCCATTCTCATTGCGATCGCGACGGCCTGCTTCCGTGACTTACCAGCACGCATCTCGCGCTTAATGTTCTCACTGATTACCTTCTTTCCACGGCCTTTCTTCAGCGGCATCGCAACTCTCCAATTGTCGTGATTGGGAGGACCTGAGCCCTCCCAACCCATTTGCTACCTAGGCGGTTACACCTGACCTTCGAGCATGATCCCAGCCAGCTCGTAGTTCAACACCTCGACGTTGGCCCAGATAAACATCCGGTACTTGGCGTTCAGAGTGTCAACGTTGCTGTCAGACAACATAACAATCTGGATGCCGCTATCGGTCGTGGCCTTGCGAACACGCTTCCCGGTGGCCTCGAACGGCTCAGTGTTAAAATCCGCGTGGATGATCTCCACCGCATCCTTCTCGAAGAACACACTGGCCGGTTTGGTCGTGGTGTTCAGAATTGTGATGGCGGCGTTGTCGGCCGGCGTGGTAGTCACGTTCGCGTAGTCCTTTTGCGATTGTGCAGCGCCGTCAGCTGGGATAATGGCCGGGGCGATCGTCCAGTTGGCTCCGTTGATGGCCAGAATGCGAAACGTCTTGAGCTGGCCGGTGTCCTGCTTGTTGATATGGCCGACCGCGTTAACACCGGCGATGGTAAATACATCGCCAACCTGTGCGCCGGTACCAGTGTCGACGGTCAGAGTTTGCGTCCGGTTATCGACCGGTAGGCCGTTCGCGTCATTGGAAACCGGGGTGGTGTTCTGGTTGGCCCCGTTGACAAGGTAACCGGCGCCCGCGGACCCCGCGATGCTCTTGCCGTAATCGACCCGGAACGTGTCGAACCCAGCAATGGGCGGCAGCATGGATCGGGTGTACGCGTCCATCGGGGCGCCGTCCATCGTTTGGCGGCCGGCCAGATTACCGGCGAGGTTCTTAGCCATCCGCGGGTTGAGGTACATGATCCGTTGACCCTTGGTGGCTTGCTGCTCCAACATCAAGGCGTCGGCCTCAGCGGCCTCATCATACGTGTCGATGTTGCCACTGTTGATGACGGCCAGAGTGCCGTACGTGGCCACGGCGTCAGCGACCAACGTATCCAGCTTGTTACTCAGCATGATGTTGGTGGCCTTAACGATGTTGGCCATAATGTGCGGGTTGTTGAGATCGACACCGGTCAGCTGCACCGGCACGTTGCGAATGTGCGACTCGGCCAGCGTCGACGGCACCGTCAACTCAGTCAGGTCGTTGTACGCAGCGCTGACGTCACGACCATCAACAACCTCGGTGAGCAGCGGCATGGGGCGGTAAAATGTCTGGCCACCTTCGGCCAGCGCGCCGACGTTGGGCTTGTACTGCGACACGTTCTTGGCTGACACGTTGGTCGCCTCGAACCCGGCGACGACTTCCTCAAAAAAAATGTCGATCTTCTTTGCAAAGCTATTTGCCATGTTAAATGCTCCTATCTATCAAGCGCGCTTCTGACGCAGTTGCCGGCGATACGCAATCACTTTGCTATAATCACCGGTCTTCGCGGCTTCAGCACGCAGTCGATCAAGTGTTGAGTCGACGGAACCAGACTTTGGACCGGTGCCGTCCACCCGCTTTTCAGGCGGTGGCGGGGACTTGCGATTTTTCACGCGCAGCTCCTTTTCGAGTTTTGCCACCGTAAATGCGAACTTCACGGGGTCCTTAATGGCGGACAGCTCCTGCGCCTTCGCAGGGTTTTTCCCAAGAGCGTAGATCACCAACGCAGCGTTGTCAGCCCCTTGAACGATGATGCCTTGCTGCGTCTCATCGAGGAACTCGGTGGCAACGGCTTCCGCGTCCTCAAAATCCTTAACCTTGAGATTTTCGCGGGCCTCGGCGTAAGCATTGAGCCGTTGCTGCCAAGCTTCGGCGATTTTCCGCTGCTCAGCCTCGTGCTGAGCTCGGATGGCCTCGGCCTGCAGTTTACGCTCATGCCACGTAGCAAGCGCCTCCTCGTAACGATCCGTATCAAAGTCAAAGTCGTCCAGCTTCGGCTTCGGGCCCGGATCGATTACTTGCGACGTCGGCTTCTCGAGCTCCTCCAACTTCTTACGCAACTCACGATTCTGACGCTGTGCCTCACGGTACGACTTACGCAACTCGCGCACCCATGCCGGGGCCTGCTCACGGCTTCCGGCCTCTTCGTCGTCATCACCGATCGACACAACCAATTCACCAGAGTCGTCATCATCGTCTGCGTTGGGCTCATCATGCTCATCGCTGTTAGCAGATTCGTTGTCGTCGTCGTCGTCGTCGTCGTCGTCGTCTTGCGCGCCGTCCTGGGTCGCGTCAACACTATCTCCAGGCTGTTGCGCGTCTTCAACATTTTCATCCGCCAATTCAGCTGAGCCACCGTGTTGGTTTTCCAACTCCTCATTGTCTGCCATTATTACCTCCTATTGATTGATACTCACCCATTCATTGGCTGGGCGGGTTGCCAATTAATCCTCCGACCAAGGGCCGGGCTCATAAATCCGTTCGGGCGGAATACCCATCTTTTTAATGAAGTCTTTGATTGCTGGGACGTATTTTTTAGCCGGTGTTTTGTTTGCGCGTCCTTTGATTTGCTCAATAGTAAATGTTGGCCCACGATTTGCAATTTCATTATATGCTTTTGGGCTAATTTGCTTCAGAATATCTAGCCCAATTTCAGTGGACATTGCAGGGTTAATATATTTGCCATGCTCACTACGAAGACTTTCGTAAATGGCATCAACAAGAAAATCTAGTGTCACTTCACTGGGAGGCACCCCTAATTCAGAGGCGAACTCTTTAGCAAATACCATAACATCGTCAGGGTCTGCGGTATCAAATATAGTTTCGACTAGATCACTTACGCGACCAATTCCAGAAAATGGGCTACTTTCATTGACAACTTCAATCGTAACGTGCGGCTCACCTTTTTTATCGCGCAACGAAAAAATCCGAGAACTGCCTGATAAAACCTCATCACAATATCCACCGACGCAGTGGCCCATCTGATCACCTTCATATCGAAGTGCTTCTTCAAGGGCTCGCTCCCCGACTGGAATAACAGTGTAGCCGTTCTCCTCAGGTGTTTCGCCACCAGTCCACGCTTTGTAGTCTTCGATGGCATGAATTTGAGAGCTGGAAACACCATCGTACTCAAGATCATTAACCGTGTACTTTACTGGACCATCCTCCTCAGTCGGCATTCTTAGTTCTACCCACTTAGTACCATTATCATATTCGATCAATGGGAACGTGGCTTCATTATTCGCAATGGCAAGGTTCGCGGCTGATTTGCTCTCTTCTCGCCACTTGTTAATTTTTGCGACATGTTTGACAGCCTGTGGCACTGACATCTTTTGCAACTTTTTGGGAGTTAATTTTAACCTCTCAGGCAAATCGCTGTTCGGGTCGACTGCGTTATACAGCTCATCTGTAAGGTGGCTAAGACCCAACCGCCGTGTCATTGCAGCGGCAGAAGATGCAGGAATTTCAAAAATTGGCGTTTCCGGATCGCGTTTAGTGACCGCGTCGACTGCTGGATCATCGATAGTGTAATCTCTAGCGCGCCGCCCAGAAACACTAGCATCAGTAATCTCTTCCCAAACGCGTCCAAGATCAGTTTCAGCAAATTGTTCGCGGCGTCCACTTGGAAGTGTGCCAATTAGTTTTGTTGGCGCGTCCCAATCAACAGGCACGTACCCGACTACGTTAGGCTCAAAGTGTAAAACGCCTTCCTCATCAGCCAACTTTCTCACCGGGTCGTCAGGTGCGGCCATCTCATTTTTAACGTATTTCCTTAGCTTGGTGTCGACCCAATTATTTACAGCATACGCAGGTTCGTTGTACGTATATGCTTTGTCGCCAACGCGTTTAACATACTTAGTTACACCTTGGTCTCCAAGTGTTACCCAAGTGTTTTCTGGAAGTGCATCAACATTAGCGAGTGTCCCAATAGACTCAGCAGGCTTTTTCGCGCCCTCTAAAAATCGGTCGATGCTGCTCTCGATCCAGTTTCCTCCTTTTGCTTTAACAGCCATGCCGATAACTGACCTGCCGCTCGGCCCTGCAACGGCAGAGGCACCAAGCCCACCACCTACAACGTTCAGTCCAACGTTCAACGCATCCTCGGGCGAAACCTGCTCTCCACGCAACGCAACACCGGGGGCGACAAACGCCTTAGCCAAGTCGTAGACAAATTGCGGGGCGGCCCACTCTAAGTTACCCTCATTGCGACGTCCAGCAAAAGGTAAAATGGCGGCGCGGTCGAGCCCAGGCTCTAGCCCGAACTGCTCATAGACAGCGCGCTCAACTGGTGAAATCGATCTTTGCCCAGCCATAACTTACTCAATAATTGGTGAACCAGGAACATCTGGTGGAACAACACGCGGCCCGAACTTCTCAATGACCTCAAGCGCCTGGTCTTGTGCCTTAGCATCGATGTCGGCCAGTGTTTCCGCAGTTTCAGCACGGGTCTTGTCTGCTTTCGCCTGCGCCAATATCGTATCGGCCTGCGCCTTCGCACCACGCGCTTGCTCAGCGGCGGCAGCGGCCCTGAGATACTCATCCTGCGGCGACGGCGGCGCATTGGCCAACTCCTGCATCAGTTGCATTGCCTCTTGGTCAGTTGGCTTAACAACGCCCATTTTAATCAGCTTGCGGCGGAAGTAATCGCGGACATCACTGATGCCCTCACCTTCCATGTTCATCAGAATCATTGCACTGATTACCTGCTTGGTCTCAGGGTCGTCGGTCACGGCCGCCATGTTAGTTAGTGCACGGACAGTTGCCGCTCTCTTCGTTGAGCTGGCCGGCCCGACCTCAACGACCACATCAAACTTGGCTTCGGATAAATCATTTTCAAACTCAACTTCGCCATCATCGCCAATAATGGGCCGGCGCAACACAGCTTGATCCTGCTCACCGTTTAGGCCAAGCAACTTAACCTTCCGGCCTTCCTCGACGTAGACGTCCCTAGCCATACTCAACCAAATCTCGCCACTGCGCCGCATCGCCTTAGCCATGTTGCTCATGTAGATGTATGTTTGCATATCGAGCCGTTGCTGGATCAGCTCAACGGTTCCCTGCGCGACATTGTTGACAAGCTGCTCCCCGGCTTGCTGATTGCCCAACAAATCTTGCATGTCGCTCTCAGTCACCTGGAGCAATGCAGCCATGGCAGGTGGGATCTGCGGTGGTTTTGTGTACCCGACCGGGCCAGCAGCAACCTCATTACCGTTTAGATCGGTGGTTTTGTTAATGAGCAGGTACGGATAATTCTTCACGTTGTCGTCAGCCCAGAGCTGTTGATGGCCGGCAATCTGGTCAGGCGTAAAGATCGGCTTTTCGACCTGGCTGAGCGCGCTGAGCTCACCCAACTTACTAAGCTGCATGTTTTTCAACCGCTGCGCATCTTTGACTAGACGGACATGGCCCATGCAGCGCTCAATGTTGTCAACAACCCACCGCTTACCGTATACTGGTACAATTGGGATACAGTCACCAGCGATGTACCCACAATCCTCCAATACACGGCCGCCAGACAGGATATATTTCCGCACACGTTTCCGCGTAGTGCGCTTAATGCGCAGCTCCGTCGCGCCAGTAGCAACGAGCTCCTCCAACTGCTCCTCAAGCTCTTCGTCAGTCAGCCGTACTTCCTCGCCATCTAGTCGTTGCCAAACATGAATACGTTGTTTAACTTCCTCAACACGATAGTACTCAGCAACGTAAACCACGTCCGGCGTGTGCCAGTCAAACAATGTCTGGTCGATCGACTTCGGCCAAGACGACGGGCTATCACCCCATTCTTCCTCGTAATCCGCACGGGGCATACTAGTAATTACGAAACAATATTTCGCGTCGGCTTTATCCTGTCGCTTCGCAGCGAGATCGAAGAATACCGAGCTGTCAGCGTCGAATATCGGCTCAATGCGGATGCGTTGACGATCATTCTCAGGGTCTTCTTCATCCTCGTACTCAGCGCGCAGCCGCCACGCGCCAACCCCGCCGGCAACCGCTTCTTCAAAGGCGTTGTCATAAGCCTCTTCTGCGACTGACGAATTTTCATCAGCACGGTAAAGACCGTCGCACAAATCCGCTAACTTATCGTCTTCAAGCCCCTCTTTGCTCACGAAGTCAACTGTAATGCGATTGTTGCGGTACTCGTTGATGATGCGAATAACTGCGAGATGAACCTTATTAACTTCAAATTGCGGCTTATTTTCAAACTGCTCACTGAGTTTACCTTCCCACTGAGCGCCAGGGATAGAATAAAACCGGCGATCCTGCAAGCATTGGAGCCGTTCTGTTTGAAGCGTTTGGTGAATTTGATCGAATTCTTTGATCGCGCGACTATGCACGTCAGCCAGAATTTTTTCTTTCGTTTTGCGGGCCATTCAGACAGATCTCCAAAAGTTGACTGACGGAGTTACGTCAACCTGCTCAACAACATCATTACGTCGAATGGCGGGCCACAGCACATCACAACAATACCCAATGGCCGTCGTGATGTGTTGGTACTCGCTATCCTCCTCAAGGAACGTGCTGCCTTGCTTTGTTTGTACGGTTGCCAACCCCTTATGGCAATATGGCGCAGTTGTTGGATTGACAAATAACGACACCTCACCGGCCGCGTTCTTAATCTTACCGCGTACGGCATTTTGCCGATCTCGGATGGCGGGAGCTGCCGGCTTTACCTTCCTGGTCACTTGCCAACCGTTAGCACGCAACACAGTTTCAATCTCTGTGTAATCAGACGCGTGTCCATGCTTCTCACCGGCGCGGCCAGCCGGGTCGCCGAATAGGATCACGTGCTTGTTTTGATGATTCTTGTACCGGTCGCAAAACTCAATGGCAGTTTGGCGCGCTACAGCGGAGCTCAGTACAATCTCATCGAGCAGAAATAGCTGATCATTATTGCGCACAACACCAATGGCTGAGGACATCGGCGTATAGTTGAAGTCATGCATCCAGAGTAGCTGTTCATGCGGTGCAATCACCGCGTCAGTGTAGTTATCTTGTCCGTAGTCCTCGTAGACTTTTCCGGAGGCCGTCTCGAACGACGCCTCATATTCCTGACGGAACTGGCGTGGTGACATGCGACGACGTGCTGCCTCGATAACATCGGGCGGCAAAATGTCAGCTGAGTGCCATGTAAAGACGCCCCACTCTGGATCATTCTGCGTCCTTGCGTATTCAGCCAGCTCGTAGTAGTGATTCAATCCGTCAGGTACGCCGAGCAGCCAACACCACGGGCGGTAATCTGGATCAAGTGGGTTGTACGTATCGAGGGCCGGTGAGATGTGCTCGGCCCATGCTGATGGCTTAATGTCGGCGATCTCATCGACGCCGCCGCCAGCCCAAAATGTACCCTCGATGCGCTGCGGCTGATCTAGGCCGATCAACGTAATTGACGATTGATTCGGCAGGCGAATGGACAGCTCAGATTCAGACACGCAGTCACGAGGCAACAACGGCGCAAACGTCAAGAGCTTAATGTCCTCCCAATAGATCTTCTTCACCTGGTTCCTGGTAGGCGCCGCGATGAAAAATGGCCGGCCAGGCTCAACCAACGCGCGCTTAACAATGTAGCGCTTAAACCGCTCAGTCTTACCAGATCGACGCCCAGCCGGCACGACCTTAAACCTCGTTTGGCTAGTGATCAACCGCAACTGCTCCGGGTGGTCCTTGAGTGGGTACCACCGACGGGCGCAGCGCAGTTGCGCCGGACTTAGTTGAGGTTGATCAAGTTGCGCAGCCACAGTATTCACCCAGGGAGCTGCCTGCCCAACTCTTTCAGCACTGCAGACAACGACTCTACCGTCTTATCGCCGGTGTCGATGGTCTGCGCAGCGAGGCGCGGGGCATAATATGGCGCGGCTGCTTTGGCTGCCTCAATACGCTCACTGTAGCTCGGATAATGGTCCTCAAGCACCCACTCGCGACTCTTTTCATAGCCTCGTTTTGGCCCAGAACGATGGTACGTAATGACAAGGCGGCGGACCTTGAAGCACTCACCACGAGCAGCGTCGAGCAGGATCTCGTGAGGGAGTTTGCCAGTTGCCTTCGCCGCCTCGCGCACTTTCTCATCAAGCGTCTTCGACTTTGAACCTTTGCGGCGACCAGCACCTGTTCCGCGACCTACTGGAGCGGGCATGATTATCCTCCATTCAATGCCGTTGTGCGTTATGGCCAGGCCGACCCACACAATTGTGAAAAATACACCAATACACGGGTATTGTAGCACGTTGAGCAACCTATGTACACAATTTTATGCCGCTACACATTTTTGCCTGTTTACAATTAGTAAAAGTTCAAATAAGTTCTTGATTTTTATACAAAATCTGCTTTCTAATTGGGAGGCTCCGCTACACATTTTTGGCTCTGCTACACATTTCTGGGGCAATCTGTAGCAGATTTTTGTCTTGCAAGTTATTGA
>JALTPW010000175.1 GCA_026999335.1 Chromatiales bacterium | reverse complement strand
AAACAGTGACTGAGACATCAGTGCGAAACTTGGCCGGGCCACTACCCATGATGGGGTCATCGACATGATCACCGTAGTGCATACCTTGGGTGTAGCGAGCAAAAACAGGTTGCGCCACGCGATAGGGTAGGGCACTGCTGCGGAAGTCAGGGTGTTCCGCCAAACTGCCCATGAGCAGGTGATCGAGGTATTCCGCTTGCTGCCCCTTCTGCTGCATCTCCAGATTGTTTTTCACCCGCCGGGCGGCCTGTCCGGCGCTGTGTTGGCCGTCAATAAAGGCAACTTTTTCCAGCATGGCGCGAATATTGACAAGTTTTTCGGCGGTAAGGACATCGGTAATTTTGAGCAACATGTTTTTCTCTTTCCGTGGAGGTCTGTGTGAGATTGCACTTCAGCAGATTGTTGTGGCCGGCAAGGTGGATGGGGTGCGAGGCGTTATCAGTCAAGAGCTATAGACAAACCGAATATGCATATTAATACAAATGATAAGATGAACGAGGGATAAATGGATTGAAATCTGATACAAATTGGTTACCATAAGCATTGTCTAATTTACTGTAATAGCCCCTGTTACAGATATGACAGCTGTGGTACCGGCTAAAGAAACCGACGCACCTGACTGGGAGAACTGTTTCATGAATGAAGAATATTATGCAGCCATCGACAAAATGGAAAAAGCCAATGTTTCCCGTGATTATGTAGTGGGTTGGGCAAGTGGTTATCTGCAAAACCCCAAGCGCGAAGAGCAGCGAGTCAATGAGGCCTATGAAGCGGGCTATACTGATGGCGAGTCTAAAAATGATGTGAATTTCAACGCCTGGGCCGGCAAATAATCTCCGTCAAAGAACAACAAAGCGGGCCTGTTGTTGGCCCGTTTTTATTGTCTGACTATTTTATGTTTGATGCCTCTTGTTGTCTTGTATTATAGATAGCATCTCCCTCAAGCAGCAAAAAGATATGCATCTGCTTGTCATATGATGGTGCAGACATGCAATGTCTCTGTCTGTAGGAGCGGGCCATGCCCGCGATAGTCCTGCATTCACCACAGTTTTTGTAGGGTGGGCTCTGCCTACCGATTGCATTCCATCCAGTCAACGATGCACCCTACGTCAAAAAACATGAATTGTTTAGATCATGTAAGTCAGTAGCATTCGGGCAGGATACTTTTTCCAACAGCCGGCTAGTGGTTTTCCTCTGCGAGCTTGTACCAGCGGCGTGCCTCTTCCTCGTCTTTTTCCACACCCTGGCCATTTTCATGCATCATACCCAGTGTCATCTGTGCGCCGGGAAGCCCCTGTTCGGCGGCGCGCCGGAACCACTCAACAGCCTGTGATTCGTCTTTTTCCGTGCATTCACCGTAGAGGTACATGATGCCCAGGCCGTGCTGGGCAAAGGCATGGCCCTGCCCGGCCGCTGCACACATCCACTTGAATCCGGCTGCATCGTTTTGTACCCGGCCCAGACCATTGTGAAACATCATCGCCAGACGGTACTGGGCTTCACTGTTTCCCTCATCCGCAAGGGGCGACAGCAGGCGCAGGGCCAGGGTGAATTCCTTTGCCTCAAAGGCGGAAATACCACTCTGTAGATCCATGTCGTGTTGGTCCATTTTTCCTCCCGGGTT
>JALTPW010000174.1 GCA_026999335.1 Chromatiales bacterium | reverse complement strand
CAACGCATCAGCGAGACCCTCGACAACCAAAACCTCGATATCTTTAATCAGATCGTCGGTGAATATCAGCACGAGCATGACACCGATCCGTTGACCATCGCCGCGGCCCTCGCACACATGGCACAGGGCAAGGAGCCGCTGCTGTTGAGCGACAAGCCACAACGCCGCGAACGCCCGCCGCGCATCGTTGCCGAGGGCCGTGACGGCCGCCAGGGTCGTGCTGAACGCCCCCAGCGCCAGCCACGCACATCGAGCGCTATCCCCAGCAATACCCCGCGTCCGCTGAAAGAGCATCCCGACGTGGAAATGAGTCGCTTCCGTCTGGCCGTGGGCTATAGCCACGACGTCAAACCCGGCAATATTGTTGGTGCCATCGCCAACGAGGCCGGTATCGACAGCCAGTACATCGGCCATATTGAAATTTTCGAGGATTTCACTACCATCGACCTGCCCGCCGATATGCCCAAAGATATCTTCATGGCCCTGAAAAAAACCTGGGTATGCGGGCAGAAACTGGACATCAACCGACTCGGCGAAGAAGAGAAACCCGCAAAACCGCGCAAGCCAAAAGGCAAGACCGATAAGGCACACGGCAAGAAAAAACCAGCCAAACGCAAAGCGGTTGCCGCACGCAAGGCAAAGGGCTGAGCAATACAGAAACGTTTCCGTGGCGCATGACACGGAAATATCCTCGCTTTCAAAATTCCTAAGGAACGACACATCAATGAAAAAAGTAGAGCATTTTATCGAAGCCATCATATTCAACAGCCGCTGGCTGCTGGTGCCGTTTTATCTCGGGCTGGTTTTCAGTATTGCCCTGCTGCTGGTCAAGTTCGTCAAAGAATTCATTGGTTTCGTTCCAACGGCCATCAGCGGTACGGGCTCAGAGGTCATTATCAGCATCCTGACCCTGATCGACGTGGTGATGATCGCCAATCTGCTGTTGATCATCATTTTTGCCGGCTATGAAAACTTTGTCTCCAGGATCGATACCGGCGACAGTGAAGACCGGCCCAACTGGATGGGGCATGTCACCTTCTCCGATCTGAAGATGAAACTCATCGGCTCCATCATCGCCATTTCGGCCATCGAACTGCTCAAGGCCTTCCTCAGTATCGACAAATACACCAATGAAGAGCTCGCCTGGCAGGTCGGCATACACATGACCTTCGTGGTATCCGCCCTGTTGTTCGCCGTGACCGATTGGCTGGCATCGGACAAAAAGCGGAAATAAACTCCACACGATTCAAATCTGCTATCAGCAAAAAGCCGCGTCATTTTTTGGCGCGGCTTTTTTATTGAACAGGAAAAGCGTCATTCCGGGTGGAATGCAGCGTGGAGAACACAGAAAATGCATTGATGAAATGAAACCCGAAAAAAAGGGCATGAATGTATGCGCCAGGATCCCATGTCTTCCCGTCTTTAAGCGGTTTCCATATCCAGGGGTCATCGTGCGCATGGCGCACGCTACGGGCAGGTGTAGTGTGCGCTGTGCGCACAAGTTATGGACAGGCCATTGTCCAGTGAACGCCATGACCCTGTAACGAACTGAATAATTACAAAACGGCATACATTCTGGATTTCCGGCTTTCCATCTTTGCGGCAATATGGGTATTCCAAACCTC
>JALTPW010000173.1 GCA_026999335.1 Chromatiales bacterium | reverse complement strand
TGCGAAAGCGGTAGCCCATTTGCAGAAGGACGGTGTTGGTCACGGCAAAGGACGAGGCATCGTTACCGCCTTCGGCTCCCAATTGCCGGTTCAGGCGCTGCATTGCCACCGGCAGGGCCGTCAGTGATATGTCCGGAAAGGCACCCAGCACGGCTCGGTATTCCTCGGCCGTGGTGCCCGCCGCACCAGCCGCACTCATGGCCAGCAGCTGGCCGATGCCATAGATTGCCAGCACGTTGTTTGAGGTGCCATCACCGTTTTGGGAATAACGGAACAGGTCAAGGGCCAGGTCATTGCTGAAGCTCACCAGGTCATCGATATCTGCGTCGACAACTCCGGCGGTCGAGGTCTTAACGGTGAACGCTTCGATGGTGGTGCCTGGATCGTCTGCCTCTGCAACCGGCGGCGTCTCTTCGGCGCAGCCTGTCAACCACAGTAGGAGACCCGACAAGAGGAGAATGGATCGAGTCCTGAGAAGACGGACGGACTTTCCCTGGGGCATGGCGTAATTTCCTTGACATATATGGCCGTGAAAAACGGCGAAATCAGGATCAGTCTAACAAAAAACCTGATGCCGGATAAATGCCAAATAATACCAGTGCTGCCCCGCTAACAACACATCGTCATGCCGGACTTGACCCGGAATCCAGTGGTTTCAATGACGTCCTGGATGCCGGGTCAAGCCCGGCATGACGTAGAGGGGTTGTCCGAATTCATGTCTCAAAAACACCCTCAAGCAGACGACTCCCCCCGCAAACCGGGCGTTTGCAACACGGCAATCGCCTGTTAACGGGACAGCAGTGAAACATACCTATCTGAAAGCAGGCGTGGGAAACCACCTCTCCGCCCCAAATACGCTATAAATGCCCGCAGGCCAGCACTGGCACCAGCCAGTAGTGGATGCCGCTATCACCAAAATCCCGTTTCAATGCCGTCACCAGTGACTGCGCCTGTAGCGCCGGCAGATGAAGCTGAAACAACACTTGCCGGCGGCGGCCGGAGACCTGCTCAGCGAGGCTCATGGAATGGGTGGAGCTACCATGGCCATTGACCGCAGCGCTGGTAAAACCAGGCACTTCGTCACGCGCCAGCAACCAGTCCACCAGGCTGTCTTCGATCATCGGTGAGACAACCAAGGAAAGCAGAGTCAGTTCGCTATCACTCATGTCAGGCTTCCTGGGGCTTGGTGGCGGAATGATCGCTAATGGGCTCGCGCACGGTGCCGAAGCGGCGGTAAAGGATGGGCAGCAGGATCAGGGTCAGCAGGGTGGAGCTGACCAGCCCGCCGATCACCACGATGGCCAGCGGACGCTGGATCTCGGAGCCGGGGCCGCTGGCGAACAGCAACGGCACCAGGCCAAAGGCGGCGATGGTGGCGGTCATCATCACCGGGCGCAATCGACGCCGGGCGCCTTCGATGACCACCGTGCCGATATCCTGTCCCAGGGCCAGCAGCTGATTGAAATAGGTCACCATCACCACACCGTTGAGCACCGCGATACCCAGCAGAGCAATGAAACCCACAGAGGCCGGCACGGACAGGTACTCACCCGTCAGCCACAGGGCGACCACGCCGCCGATCATGGCGAAGGGGATATTGGTCAGCACCAGCACCGCCTGGCGCAGGGAGCGGAAGGTGGTGAACAGAATGAGAAAAATCAGCCCCAGGGCCACTGGCACCACAATGGCCAGACGGGTGGCCGCACGCTGTTGGTTTTCGAACTGGCCACCCCACTCCAGATAGTAGCCGGTGGGCAGTTTGACCTCACTGCCGACGCGTGCCCTCGCCTCTTCGACGAAGCCGACCAGATCGCGCCCGGAAACACTGGCCACCACCACCGCCATGCGCTTGGCGCGCTCGCGCTTGACCATCACCGGGCCCTCACTGCGCTCGATGTGGACGATGTCGGCCAAACGCACGCGGCGACCGTCGCTCAGCACGATATGCTGACCGGCAAAACTGGTGGGCGAATCACGCAGGTTCTGCGCACCGCGGATCACCAGCGGGATACGACGGATGCCCTGATACACCGTACCCACCTGCATACCCTCGATCTGCGTGCGCAGCAGATCTTCCAGCTCTTCCACGCTGAGACCGAGACGCCCGGTGGCAAGCCGATCCACCACCAGCCGGTAGTACTGCGCACCTTCGTTGCGCGGCGTGTAGACCTCCTCTGTGCCCTCGATACCCTGCACCACCTTGACGATGGCATCGGCGGTGCGGTTGAGATCCTCCTGGTCTTCGCCAAAAATCTTGATCGCCAGATCGCCGCGCACGCCGGTAAGCATCTCATCGACGCGCATCTCGATGGGTTGGGTGAAGGCGAAGGTGACGCCGGGAAAATCGGCCATTACGGCGCGGATGTTTTCCACCAGTGCCGCCTTGTCGGGCACTGTCCACTCCTCGTGCGGCTTGAGGATCAGAAAACTGTCAGTGTCATTGAGCCCCATGGGATCCAGACCCAGCTCATCGGAACCGGTGCGTGACACCACGCCCACCACCTCCGGCACTCGTTTCATCAATGCCTGTTGGAAGCGGGTGTCGATAGCGAGGGATTCTTCCAGACTGATGGACGGCAGTTTTTCCAGCTGCACGATCATGTTGCCCTCGTCCATGGTCGGCATGAAGGTCTTGCCCACCTGGGTGTACAGTGCAGCGGCCGCCAGCATGGCCAGCAGGGCGATGCCGAACACGACGCGGCTGTGACGAAAAGACCAGTCCAGCGCCGGCATGTAAAGTCTCAGCATCTGCCGCACCAACCACGGATCGCCGTGCGCCACCTTACCCAGCAAAAAGGAAGCCAGCACCGGAATGACCGTCAGCGACAGTAGCAGTGAGCCGGACAGGGCAAAGACGATGGTCAGCGCCACCGGCGAAAACAGCTTGCCCTCCAGGCCCTGCAAGGTCAGCAGGGGCAGGAAGACAATGATGATAATGCTAATACCCGAGACCATGGGGACAGAAACTTCACGCACCGCGCGGAAAATCAGGTGCAGGCGTGGCAGACGGCGGCCCTTTTCGCGCGACAGATGGCTGACCACGTTCTCCACTACCACCACGGCGGCATCCACCAGCATGCCGATGGCAATGGCCAGGCCACCGAGGGACATGAGGTTGGCCGACATGCCGAACAGGTACATGAAGATAAAGGTCACCAGCGCCGCCAATGGCAACACTAGCGCCACGGTCAACGCCGCACGCAGGTCGCCGAGGAACAGCACCAGCAAAATCAGCACGAACACGATGGCCTCGCCGAGGGCGCTGGTGACAGTACCCACGGCGCGATCCACCAGTTGGCCGCGATCATAGAAGACATTGACCTCCACATCCGCTGGCAGGCCGGGGCGCAATTCGTCCAGCTTGGCGTGGATGCCGGCCACCACCTCGCGGGCATTGGCACCGCGCAACCCCAGCACCAGACCTTGCACCACTTCGCCTTTGCCGTCGTGGGTGACGGCGCCGTAGCGGGTCAACGAGCCGATGCGCACCTCGGCCACGTCGGCCACCCGCACCGGTTGCTGCATATCGGCGCGCACAACGATGGCGCGCACGTCGTCCAGGCTCTGAATAGCACCTTCGGTGCGCACCAGTAACACTTCCTCACCATCGTTGAGACGCCCGGCACCGTCGTTGCGGTTGTTGTCGCGCAGGGCCTGCTGCAATTGCAGGGCGCTGATGCCACGCGCCAGCAGGCGGGCTTGATCCGGTACCACTTCATAGGTGCGCGCCTTGCCGCCGAGGGCATTGACATCGGCCACTCCGGGCACGGTGCGCAGGGCGGGACGAATCACCCAGTCGAGCAGATCACGGTGTTCGATCAGCGACAGACCGCCACCTTCGATGGTAAACATGAACATCTCGCCCAGCGGCGTGGTCATGGGCGCCATGCCGCCGCTAATATCCGCCGGCAGATCGGCCCAGATGGCACCGAGGCGCTCCGCCACCTGCTGGCGTGCCCAGTAGATATCCGTCCCTTCCTCGAAATCGACGGTGATATCGGTGAGGGCGTACTTGGCCACTGAACGCAGCATGGCCATGTGCGGGATGCCCAGCATCTCCACCTCTACCGGCGCGGTGATGCGCGCCTCCACCTCTTCCGGCGTCATGCCGGCGGCCTTGATGATGATTTTTACCTGGGTGCTGGAAACATCGGGAAAGGCATCGATGGGGGTTTTTTGAAAGGCCATCCAGCCACCACCGATCAGCAGCAGGGCGACCAACAACATCAACAGACGCTGGGTGAGGGCGAATTGGATCAGGCGCGCAAACATTATTCTGCGCCCTCCAGCCAGGCCGCCTTGAGCGCGGCGGTGCCAGCCATCACCACCTGGTCACCCGGCTGTAGGTCAGCACTGACCACCACCGCATTGCTCTCCTCTGCGCGGATGGTCACCGGCATGGCGAGGAAACCCGTGTCACGGGCGACGAATACCCAGGTCTTCCCCCCCTGGCGAACCAGCGCGCCAAGGGGAATCCGGTAGTGACGCCCGGCACGGCCACTGGCCAGTTCCACCTCGATGAACTGCCCCGGGTGCAAACGTTGCGCCCCGGCGTTGACCTCGGCACGTACCAGCACGCCCTGGTCGGCACCGTGCACCATGCGACCAATGGTGATCACCTTGCCTTCTACTGCGGGTGCCGTCACGCGCACCGTGCTGCCCATGGCAATCTGCGACAGACGCTCCAGCGGTACATGGATTTCCAGCCAGAGCGGCTGCAGGCGGCCGATGCGGTACAGGGGATCGAGGGCATTGAGACGCTGTCCCGGCGTCGCTATGCGCTCCAGCACCACGCCATCGAGGGGCGAGCGCACGGTCAGAGTGCCGGAAAGCTGACGCTCCTCGGCGAGGCGCTTCAGGGCGCTGCGATCCATTCCCGCCAGTTGCAGGGTCTGCTGACCCTGCTCCACCTCGGTGCGCACCTGCACGTAGTGGGCATGGGTGGTCTGGTAACGACGTTCGGCGATGATGCCTTCCTCCAGCAGCTGGCGATCACGCTCCCAGTCGGAACGGGCCAGATCCAGCTGGCTGAGGGCTTGTAAATAACTGCGTTGCAGGCTCAGCAATTCGGGACTGAGTATCGACGCCAGCGCCTGACCCTGTTTCACCGCATCGCCTTCGGCCACCAACAGACTCTCCAACAGACCGCTGAGGGGAGTGCTGACCACGCGCAACTGGGCGGTCGGCACCTGCACCTGGGCCGGATAGGCCACGCTCCACGACTGGGTCGCCACTGCCACCGGCGCCGTGCGCATGCCCATGGCCTGACGCTGCTCCTGGCTCATGGGAATCAGGTCTGCGGCCAACAGGGGGCTACCGCCCAGCGCCACGGCAAACAGCAGAATGGCATTACGTGACAGGGTCATCATTGCGGAATTTCTCCCAAAAGGTGGTTGTAGCGGCTCACGGCGCGCTGATATTCAATACGGGTACGGGTCAGGTTGCGTGCCGCAGCGGCGGCCTGGCTGCGCGCCTGTAACAAAAGAAACAGATCACTCTCGCCGAGGTCGAAGGCGCGCTGGCTCATGCTCATGCGGGTATCGGCCAGCTGGTTCTGCCGCTCGGCCAGGGCCAGGGCCTTTTTACTGCGCTTCAACGCCTGATCGATCTGCACCTGCTTCAGTTCGAGCCGCCGTTTTGCCGCTGCCAGTCCCATGCGGGCCCGGGCCAGCGCCGCTTCGCTCTCCGCCACCTGCGGCGCAGTGCTGTATTTGCTGCCGAAGGGCAAGCTGATCTCCGCACCGAGGGAATTGCCGAAGGGATCCTCGACCGAGCCACGGTCCCGCTTGGCATAAAGGGTCACCTCGGGGGCCGACTGGCGCTGCCGGCGGCTGTCATTACGGCGTGCCGTCATCTGTGCGACACGCAGCTGCTCGCGCTGCAACAGAGGATGAGAGATACCCAGTTTTTTTCCCAGTGGAGGCTGATCGGCCGGTAGCGCTGGCACCTCAGCCAGGCCGGTATAGGCCTGCCAAGTGGCGGTGGCTGAATCCCGCGCCATGCGGGCATTTTCGTGCTCCACTTCGCGGCTCAGCGTGTCCTGCTGCACCATCAGCAGATCAGCACGCGCCAGCTCGCCCGCCCCGACGCGGCGCTCGACCGCCTTTTCCAGTTGCCGCGCCGAGGCCCACTGAGCATCGGCCAGTTCTTCGTCACTGGCAATTAGGCGCAGGGACCAGATCAACTCCAGCACTTCACCAGCGACCTGCCAGCGCAGCAAAGCCATGCTGGCATCGGCCTGTGCACTGATGGCCTGCGCCAGGTTCTGTCTGGCATCACGTTGACCGGGCATCCACAACGGCAGGGAAACGGCGGCCTCCATTTCCCGGTAGCCATTGTCACTGCCGACCTGGTCGGAGTAGTAGCTCAGGCTGGCGGAAGGATCGCCGCCCAGCCAGCTGTCGGCCTGCTGCCGGTAGCCCTTGCCCAGCGCCCGCTCACTGTCAGCCTGCTGAAATTGGGGGTGCCGCTGCACGGCGGCCTGGATCGCTTCGTCCAGATTCGGCGCAGCAAACACCAGTGGGACGGTGCCAAGCAGGGCCGCCAACAGGAGGGGTTTTAGGGAAATTTTGTACATGGCTCTCATCTGATGGTTAAAGACGGTTTTCACGACGAGAAGAATAGACGCCGAATCTGAAGCAAAACTTAAAGTGGGTTCGATTAATCAGGGAAAGTCCTTCGTCATCCCAACGAAAACCGGGATCCAGTGTCCTGAACTTCCCGGATTCCGGCCAGCAGCGGAATGACAAGAGGAAACCAATCCGGGATTCCTGCTCGTTAATTGTCTTCGTCTCCTGCAATACAAGGAAAACAGCTTTATTTTTGTTTTATTCGTGCCGTTTTAAGGTTAAAACCATCGCCTTTAGGCGGTCAGATTTTATCCGTGCCGCTTGTTGTATGGGTTGTTGAAGGTGCGTGTGAAGGCACGTTGTTTCGGTCGTCTCTGTAGGATGCTGGTGAACGGTAGCGAACCGCATCGTTGGCGTTATCACGTTCTGGGCGGGGCTTAAAAAACGAACCGACCCACTTTAGCGGATGGTGGTTGAGCTTTGTTTTTGCGCTACTCCGTCAAGGTTATATTGACGGAGTACTACCAGGCATCCGGCATTACAAGCCGGCAAACACACTGACACCTCCCAAGCCTTCACGCAACACCACCGGTGCATCACCGGTCAGATCCACCACCGTGGTCGGCTCGAAGCCGCAATACCCACCGTCGATGACCAGGTCGAGGCTGTGTTCCAGGGTGTCACGGATATCGTAGGGATCGGTGAGCGGCATGTCGTCCCCGGGCAGGATCAGGGTGGAACTCATCAGGGGCTCACCGAGGGTCTCCAGCAGGGCCTGGGCGATACGGTTGTCCGGCACGCGTAGGCCGATGGTCTTGCGCTTGGGGTTTTGCAGGCGGCGTGGCACCTCGCGGCTGGCCACCAAGATGAAGGTATAGGGGCCGGGTGTAAGGCTCTTGATCAGCCGGTAGGCGCTGTTGTCCACCTTGGCATAGGTCGCCAGCTCGGAGAGATCACGGCACACCAGGGTGAAATTGTGCTTGTCATCCACCTGGCGGATGCGGCGAATGCGCTCCTGTGCGGTCTTGTCGCCCAGACAACAGCCCAGGGCATAACCAGAATCAGTGGGATAGACGATGACCCCACTCTGGTGAATGATCTCCACCGCCTTATCAATCAGGCGTGGTTGCGGATTGTCGGGATGAATCTGGAAAAACTGGCTCATGCGCTTGCCCCCTGTCCGGTGTCCCAGACCGTCCACACCGGGGTACAGCCATCCGGCATGGGCGGCATTTTCCCCAGTTCCAGCCAGGATTGCTCGGGGCCGTGATAGTCCGAACCCTGCGAGACGAGCAACTCATAGCGTCGCGCATACTGGGCCATGCCCTGCACGTCACCCGCCGAGTGACTGCCGGAGACCACTTCCAACACCTCGCCACCGCACGCCATAAAGTCCTCGATGAGGGCGCGCAGGCGGGTGGCGCTGAGACGATAGCGCGCCGGATGGGCGATCACCGCCTGACCACCGGCAGCGCGAATCCAGCCCACCGCATCCGCCAATATCGCCCACTCGCCGGGCACATAGCCGGGACGGTTGTGGATGAGAAACTTGCCGAATACCTTACGCATATCCTTGGCGTGGCCCTGCGCCACCAGAAAACGCGCGAAATGAGTACGGCTGAGAATCCGCCCGTTGCTGAAGGCCTTTGCCCCTTCCAGGGCATCGGGGATGCCTTTCTTTTCCAGCCGGCGGGCGATCTCCTCACCGCGCCAGACACGGTACTCCCGCAGTCCGGCCAAGCCGGCCTGCAAGCCGACATTGGCCGGGTCGAAATTCAGGCCGACGATATGCACGGTGACGCCATGCCAGGTCACGGAGATTTCCACCCCATTGATCAGTTGCAGGCCTGCTTCATGCGCCGCCCGGCGTGCCTCCTCGAGGCCATCGGTGACATCGTGATCCGTCAGCGCCAGTACCTCCACGCCCTGTTTGTGCGCGCGCTGAACCAACGCCGTGGGGGTCAGTGTACCGTCGGATGCGGTGGAGTGGCTGTGTAAATCATAGAGAATAGACATAAGCCGGACAGTTTATCAGACCCGCCTGCGACAAATGCCGGCAATGTGGTAAATTAATGGGCTGTTAACGATGACTCAAGCGGTGCCCGAGACAACCATGAAACTTCTCTACGACTTCTTCCCCATCCTGCTGTTTTTTATTGCCTACAAGTTATACGGCATTTATGCCGCCACTGTGGTCGCTATCGCCGCCAGTTTCGTGCAGGTGGGTGGGTTCTGGCTAAAACACCGGCGCTTTGAAAACATGCACCTGATCACCCTAGCCCTGCTGGTGGTGTTCGGTGGCCTGACCCTGTTCTTGCAGGACGAGGCCTTTATCAAGTGGAAGCCCACAGTGATCAACTGGCTATTCGGGCTGGTGTTCCTCGGCAGCCAGTTGATTGGCAAAAAAACCCTTGTCGAACGTATGCTGGGCGCCAGCATCGAACTGCCCGCCAGCCTCTGGCCGCGCATCAATCTGGCCTGGTCGGCATTTTTTATATTTCTCGGCTTCGCCAATATGTACGTCATGTACAATTTCGACACCGACACCTGGGTGAACTTCAAGCTGTTCGGCCTGACCGGCCTCACCCTGGTCTTCGTGCTGGGCCAGGGCCTGTACCTTGTCCGTTATATGAAGAATCAGCCCACAACCGAAACTAAAAGAGACTGACGCGATGCTATACGCCATCACCAGCCAATTTATAGACGACTGTCAGCAAAAACGCCAACAAACGCGCCCGGCACACCTGGCGCGCCTGACCGCCCTGCAGGATCAAGGCCGGCTGGTGCTGGCCGGCCCGCACCCCGCCATCGACAGTGAAGACCCCGGCCCGGCGGGCTTCAGCGGCAGTCTGATTGTCGTCGAATTCGATTCACTGCAAAACGCGCAAGCCTGGGCCGATAGCGACCCCTATGCCGGCATTTATGCGCAGGTCACCGTCAAACCCTTCATACAGGTTTTCCCGAAATGAGCAATCGCATCGAACAGATCCGCGCAAAACTGATCGCGGCGCTATCCCCCGTATCACTGGAAATAGAGGACGACAGTCACCTCCATGCCGGCCATGCCGGTGCGCGTGGCGGCGGTGGTCATTATACCGTGCACATCGTTTCCTCCGCCTTTGAAGGCAGGCCACCACTGGCGCGTCATCGCCAGGTCTACGCCGCCCTGGAGGACATGATGCAAAAGGAAATTCACGCCCTCAGCATCAAGGCCTCCACGCCCTGACGCCAGCAAAACATTAAGCCTAAAACCACCCACGGAACCAACGCACATGCACTCATCAAGTAAAACTCCCGCCATCATCCTGCTGACCAGCCTGCTGACAATTTCCACGGCCAGCCTTGCCTCACCGATTGACGATCCGGGCAAGGCGCACATTGTGGTCACCGTCAATGGCACGGACATCAACGAAAAAGCCCTGCAAAGCTATGCTCAACAGCGCGGCCTGCCGTCCGAGATGATCGACGGCCCACAGCGGAACGCGCTGATCGAGGAACTCATCAATCGTGAACTGATCTATCAACATGCCGTCAGCATCGGTGTCGACAAGACCCCAGCCGTTCAGGCCGAGATCGAGCATCTGCGTATCAACATCATTGCCGGCGCCATGCTGAATCGTTCCTCGGATCGCTTTAGCGTCGATGAAGCCGCCATGAAAAAAGAATACGAAAGCCGCCAGGATGAATTGAGCGGTACGGAATACAAGGCGCACCATATCCTTGTTGTCGCACAACACGAAGCCGAGGCCATCATCGCGGAACTGAACCAGGGCGGCGATTTCTCGCTACTGGCCAGTGAACACTCCACCGGCCCCAGTGCGGCAAGCGGCGGCGACCTGGGCTGGTTCCGCGCCGAACAGATGATGCAGCCTTTTGGCGAAGCGGTGAAAAAGATGGAAAAGGGCACTTACACCAAGACGCCGGTAAAAACCGACTTCGGTTGGCACATCATCCAGCTCGATGACGAGCGTAGCGTCGCCCCGCCACCCTATGACAGCATCAAGGAACAAATTCGTGTGGGTCTGCAAAATCGGCTGATGGAAAATTACATCGCGGAATTGCGCAAAGAGGCAAAAATCGAAAAACCGTGATTCTGCTAACTGCGTAGAAGCGGCTTCAGCCGCGACAGATATGCCAACAATCTGTCGTGGCTGAAACCGCCCCTGCAAGCGTGTTTTCAACCTGCGCTGCCACCACGCAGCCGCTCATCGAGCGGCGCCGGCCGGGCAATGGCGTAACCCTGGGCATAATCCGTCCCCAGCTCACGAAGCCTCGCCAGTAATTCATCATTTTCCACGTACTCGGCAATGGTCTTGATACCCAGCGTGTGCGCTATATGGTTGATGGATTTCACCATCGCTTCATCGACCGGCTCATGCAGTAACTCGCGGATGAAACTGCCATCGATCTTTACATAGTCGAGTGGCAGTTTTTTGAGATAGGAAAATGAGCTGACGCCGGTACCAAAATCATCCAGCGCAAAACGGCAGCCCCGTGCACGCATTTTGCGGATAAACTCCAGCGCCACTTCAATGTTGGAAATGGCGGATGTTTCCGTGATCTCAAAACAAACGGCCGCGGCCGGCACCTGGTGCGAGTCCATCAGACAACTGACATAATCATAAAAGGTCTCATCACCCAGCGACTGCCCGGACAGGTTAATACCACACAAAACGTACTCACCTTTTTGTGCCGCATGACGAGCCAGCTCGGTAATCTTCGGCAGCGCCGTACTGACCACCCAGCGGTCGATATCCGGCATCAGGTTGAAACGCTCGGCGGCGGGAATAAATGCCTCCGGCGAAGCCAACTCCCCCTTTTCATCTTCACGCCGCATCAGCAGTTCGCAATGGAACAAGCCGGGTTCTTCGGCAGAAATGGGTTTAATGGTCTGGTAGTAAAGCCAAAATTGCTTTTTCTCCAAAGCCTCGGCGATACGCGTTGCCCAGCGCATTTCACCCCGACGTTTTTCCAGTTCCGGGTTACCCGATTCATAGACAAAGACCTGGTTTCGCCCCTTGGATTTAGCGGTATAACAGGCGATATCCGCAGCGCGCAGAACATCTGTCGTGGTACCACTGTTTTTCGTTACCGGAACCACACCGATACCGAAACTGACATCAAAACGCTTGCCCTGCCAGATAAAACGGAAGGCCTTGACGACATCACACAAGGATTCAGCCTTGTTGGCTGCCAGCTTGAGCGGACAATCCATCAGCAATACCGCAAATTCATCACCACCGAGACGTGCGAGGACATCCGTATCACGCACCGTGGTCATCAGCAATGCCGAGAGCTGCACCAGTAATTCATCACCCGCCGCATGGCCGCAGGCATCATTGACCACCTTGAACTGATCCAGATCCATATAGCACAGGGCATGCTGACGTCCCGATGTCTTTGCACTGTGTAGGGCGGCATTGAGCTGGCGTTCGAACTCACCACGATCAAGCAGACCGGTCAGGGCATCATGACTGGCCTGATAGGCCAGTTGCTCCTCCATCTGACGCTCCTTGCTGACATCGTGAAATACCAGCACCGCACCAATTATCCGCCCGTCCCGATCACGAATCGGCGAAGCATTGGCCATAATGAGAGAGTCTCCGCCCTGTCTGCCGTGCAGAATGACCGCTTCGGGAAGACGTGCCGTGCGCCCCTCCCGGATACATTCAGCGACGGGATTGCATACCATACCCTGGGTATGCTCATCCTTGAGAGGAAGTACATGAGACAGTTCTCTGCCGCGCGCCTGCGCAAGGGGCCAACCCGTTATCTGCTCCGCTGTGGCATTCATATGCTCCACCCGCCCCCCGGCGTCGGTGGTAATCACCGCATCGGCAATGGAATGCAGGGTGATTGCTGCCTGCTCCCGGTGCTGAAACAGAATATCCTTGCTGTGTTCACGTTCGAGCACAAAACGCCTTCGCATGTACAGCAGCAAGATAAACAACAATGAAAAAAGACTAATGCCCGCCAGCATATCGAGGCGAAAAACTTCCGCACCTAACTGTTTTTTGATGACAAGAAGAAAGGGTTGCCCATCACCGTCCAGCATCCTGCTGAATTCCAGCTCCGGCAGAACCCAGCGCAACACACGCCGAACCTGACGAGTAGAATCAATACGGGACAATTCACGCGAAATCCCTTTGCGTGAAACCTCTGCCTGATAGCTAAGCTTGATGCTGGCGCCCGGTGTCAGGAAATCACTACTCGCCAACATATATTCAGCCTTCACCACCAGGGACACAAGACGCCTTTCCCGGGTCAGCTTCGGCGCATCCTTTCTGACAAGTTCGATACCGGAATACACCACTTTGAATAAGGTATAGACCTGCTGGCCATTAAATAATTTAAAAGGCGCCGAGGCACTGACATCACCACTACCGATGGCCTTGTCGATGGCTCGACGAAAATCCGTATCGGAGTACACATCATAACCCAGCATCTGCGCCCGTCCGGGTTCCAAGGGCTCAATAAAGGCAATGGGGTAATAGAACGGCCGCTCGGCCACGGGCTGGCGCCGTCCCGCCTGCCGCTCCCAGATGTGGTAGGACAGATAATTTTCCGCCCGCAGCGACTTTTCAACACCCGCGACATCCTGACGGAGAACTCTTTCCTGATATTCGATGTAGCCGATATGCGGATAGCGGCCGAGCATTTCACTGGCATAGAGGGAGAGTTGCTCCCGATCAACCTCATCGAAGGCGTGATGTAAGGCCACCAGGCCACTGAGCACCGCCTCACTTTCACTCAGACGACGCGATACCAGATCATGGGTCGCCAATGATTCCCGTTCGAAACGGAGCGTCGCATCGTTGATTTCCCACCACACCATGACGCTCACCAGCAACACGCCCATCACGATGCCGATCAGGGCTAAATGTAACAGGTACTTCGTTGAAAGCCGGACGCTGGATTTCCATACGCCAGATCTTGTCACGAATATTCCTTTGTTTTCAGCAGTAACCGCCACATCGCAGGCGGTACAAACAGACTGCCCTCAGGAGTCTCACAGCTTCGCATCGTCGCACCCATCCTTAGTTATCAATCCGGCATCAATTGCAAAAAACAATCGATCAGGGACTT
>JALTPW010000172.1 GCA_026999335.1 Chromatiales bacterium | reverse complement strand
GTCGAGGTGTCGAGGTGTCGAGGTGTCAGGGTGTCGAGGTAGATTTGTCCCCTCCTGAAATAGGTTGACAGGAAAAATCTTGTTAGAACCATGTCAAACAAAACAAAAGGTTTGAGGTACAGTGAGCGCTTCAAGCGGCAAGTGGTGTTGGAAGTGTTAAGCGGCCAACTGACTCGTAATGGCGCGATGCGCAAATACGGCATAGGCGGCAGCACGACGGTGCACAGATGGTGCATCCAATACGGCGGTACGGCGTATCTTGAAGGCCAATACATTGATTTACCGCCAGAGGTACAGGCAAAAGAAAGAGCAATGGCAAAGCAAAAGCAACCCATTTCGTTACCGGACGACCCCCAGGCGCTCAAGGCGCGTATAGCGCAGTTGGAGACGCAATTGGCCGCCGAGAAGCTCAAACGCCAAGCCGTGGAGCTGGCCGTACAGATAGCCAAGCGGGACTTGGGAATTGATGTGCTAAAAAAGTGCGATACCAAACAATCGCGGAAATGAAAACGCTCAGCCCCAAAGTAAGCTGGGGCCGATTGTGCGAGTTGTTTGGTATAAGTCGACAGGCTTACTATCAATACCAAAGACGGCAAAATCGCCAGGCGATAGAATCGGAGATAGTGCTCAAGGAGGTTCGTCGCATACGAGCGGATCAACGGCGGGTGGGGGTACGCAAGTTGTATATTCACCTGCAGCCGTTGCTTCGGCGTCACGGGATAAAGATGGGTCGGGATGCGTTGTACGGGTTGTTGCGTGCCCATGACCTGCTGGTGCGTCCCCGCAAGAAAAGCGTGCGTACGACGAACTCGAATCATCCATGGCGCAAGTACCCGAACTTGATAAAGGATTTTGAGCCAGACGGTCCTAATCAGTTGTGGGTGAGTGACTTGACATATGTGGATACCGCGCAAGGGTTTGTGTATGTGTTTTTGATTACGGATGCGTATTCGCACAAAGTGGTGGGCTATCACGCATCAATGCACATGGAAGCGGTATCGGCCTTGGCGGCCCTGCGCATGGCATTGAGCCAACTGCAAGGGGGGCAAAGACCGATCCACCACTCGGACCGAGGCAGTCAGTATTGTTCATCGATGTACACGGCCTTGCTGCACAAACACGGCTTGGGCATCAGCATGACGGAGAAGGGCGACCCGTGGGAAAATGCGGTAGCCGAGCGGCTAAACGGGATACTGAAAAACGAGTTGCTACCGGAACACATAGAAAGCAAGGAGGCGGCAGTGGATTTAGTGGCGCACTACGTACACGTTTACAATGAGATACGTCTGCATTCGAGTGTGGAAAACCTCACGCCATCGCAGGCGCATCATCGAACGGGGCCACTGCGCAAGCTGTGGAAACGGGGGGCATCGGAAAAGTCCGAACTTGCTACCCCAGAACAAGTAGTTTGCCCTCCAAGGGCAGAGCAAAGCGTAGCAGAACAGACGTCGCCAAGGTGCAGGCCCTGCCTGGCCAGGCAGGGCCTGCACCTTGAGTCCATACGAAGTGTAAAGCCGATTCCGGAATGAACCAAAATGTTTGGTAAAGGATATTTAGGACAAACTGATTTCATTAACGAACCTGTAAACTTTTTTTAGGACGCGACCTTTTCATGGCGCCTTCCAT
>JALTPW010000171.1 GCA_026999335.1 Chromatiales bacterium | reverse complement strand
GAAAAATGGCGCTGTCCCCACTCCTCTGAGCGAAGCGCCAAAACAATATCCAGCGAGCTGTTTTTTGCATGAGTATAAGCTGAATCCGCATCATTGACTTCCAGGCTGAAAATAACGCCGTCGCCAGCGTGCGGCGCGTGAAATATGTTGGGTTGTGTGGCCTGGTTCGGCAGCATAAAGCCAATCTGGATGCCTGATTGTGCGGCAAGGTGCAGGTACCACTCATTCTGAAAAACAACATTGAAAGCAAAGTGATCACCATAAAATGTCTTGGCCTTGCCAAGATGTTTAACGATAAATACGGGAAAGGCGCTATTGGGCTGAATCATTCTTGTTCTCCATGTTGTCACCAAGGGGGTGAGTCTTTTTTACATCTGGTTCGAGTATAAAACACACCTGCTGACAACGGTATGTCAGCAGGGATTGTGAAAATATCGATAATCTGGTGAACATTGATGGATTAATTTAGGTACTGGCTGACATTTTCAAATTTCTCGTCGAGTTTTTCTGTGTCGTCCAGTTCATCGTCATCCATGTCGTGATAGTCGGGGTCGAGGCGGGATTTGGCGCTGGGGATGTTTATGGTGAATTGTACACCACTGATGTCCAGAGGCCTGAAAAGCAGTTTTTGCCGGGTCTTGAGCGAGGTGACTTCCAGGCACCAGCAGGGGTGATCGGGGTTTTGCGGGTCGAGGAAGGTGATGGGGGCGTCATTGCTGGGAGATTCGACGGACCAGGTTTTCTGTGTGGCCTGCGAGGTGATCTCGATGCTGGTGATGGTCTCTGTAAAACGGTATTCCATGCTGGCCAGGGTCTTTTCGTTCTCGGGGTTATTTTTCGAGGGGCGGCAGCGTGGCAGGCGGTTTTCATCCAGCGTCGTGTGAATGATCTCGGTGAGTTTTTCACCACTGTCAAGTTCAATACGGATGACGTAGGCGTCTTCACGATTGCGGATATTTTCGACGTGGATCGAACTTTCATAACCCTTGGCGATTTCGTTGACGAAATACAGGCCCAGGCCCTTGCCGGTGTGCTCACGAAGACTGCCGGAGATCTCGCGTGCCCGCTTGGTGGAATAACCTAACTGGAAGATTTTGTCTTGCATCTCATCGGGGATTTCCGGGCCGCGGTTGTAGATGGACAAGCGGATGTGCTCGCCGTCGTCGACGAGGCGAATGGCGACCCGGGCATGGGGGTTTTTCTGGCGTTTTTTGCCGCTGTAAAAAAGTGCATTATTGATCAGGTTTTCCGTCAGTAACACTAGGTAGTTTTCATCGCCCAGCAGTTCGCTGGTGGCATGCAGTTCGATGCGGAAACGCTCGTCATTGTGGCGCCAGACGGATTCAGTACCGCTTTCATTCGGCATCATCAGGTCGTCCGCATCGATAAATCCACGCACGGCCTTGCGTATTGCATTGCGGGCGGGAAAGGTTGGCGAGTAGGGGGAAGCTTCATCGTCGCCGGCCAGTAACTGCTGATAATACTGTTCCTCGTATTCATACAGCTTGTTGGCGATATACATGGCAATGTTGTCGGTGGTGGAGAGGTCGAGCAGAACCCATAGATAGGCCATGCTGTCGAGGGCCTCGCGGTATTGTTCGATGTCAGGCTCAGTATCTTCGTCGCCACGG
>JALTPW010000170.1 GCA_026999335.1 Chromatiales bacterium | reverse complement strand
GCCTTCAGCAGTGAAAACTGGCGCCGTCCGAAAAAGGAAGTGGGACTGCTGATGGATCTGTTCATGGTGGCGCTGGAACGCGAGGTCAAGCGTCTCAACAAGAACAATGTGCGTCTGTGTATCATCGGCCACATCGAGGGTTTTAGTGAAAAACTGCAAAAACGCATCCACAGGGCGCAGGCCCTGACGGCGGATAATACCGGCCTGACGCTCGTCGTCGCCGCCAATTACGGCGGTCGCTGGGATATCGCCCAGGCTGCAAAGCAGCTCGCCCGGCGCGTCGAGGCCGGTGAGATCCGCGCCGACGACATCGACGCCGAAATGATGAATGCTTGCATGTGCCTGCACGACCTGCCGGAACCGGATCTGTTCATTCGCTCCGGTGGTGAGATGCGTATCAGTAATTTCATGTTGTGGCAGCTGGCCTATTGTGAAATGTATTTCACCGATATCCTCTGGCCGGACTTCAATGAAGGCGTGATCGACGATGCGCTGGCGTCGTTTGCCAGGCGCCAGCGCCGTTTTGGCCGCACCGGCAAGCAGGTGGTCGAGGGCGAAAACGATGCTTAAGCAGCGTATTCTCACCGCCCTGGTGCTGGTGCCGCTGGTGGTGTTGGGCATCATTGCCCTGCCGTCCACCTGGCTGGCGCTGTTGTTCGGCCTGTTCGTGGCCCAGGGTGGCTGGGAGTGGAGTCGCCTGATGCGACTGGAGTCCGGCGGCCTGCGGCTGGCCTATGTGGCGCTGGTGTTGACGGGCATGATCGGTGCCTGGTACCTGTTCATTCTGGGCGGTGAGGCCTGGCTGGCGCTGCCGGTGCTGAGCCTGTTCTGGTGGCTGATGGCGCTGGTCTGGGTGCTGAGTTTTCCACGCACCGCCGGGCGCTGGTCGCATCCATTGGTGCAGGGCGTCATCGGCCTGCTGGTGCTGTTACCGGCCTGGGTGGCGGTAACCGGCCTGCATGCCAGCCACGATGGTCTGGGGCCCTGGCTGGTGATGTACATGTTGAGTCTGATCTGGGTGGCGGATTCCGGCGCCTATTTCGGTGGCCGCCGTTTCGGCAAGCGCAAGCTGGCGCCGGCGGTCAGTCCCGGCAAGAGCTGGGAGGGCGTGTTTTGCGCGTTGCTGCTGACCGGCCTGTATGCGCTGTTGGCCGCCAGCCTGTTCGGTCTCAGTGGGAACCAGTGGCCGGCCTTTGTGGTCTTGTCCCTGGTGACGGTGATGTTCTCCGTTCTCGGTGATTTGGCGGAAAGCATGTTCAAACGCCATGCCGGGGTGAAGGACAGCGGCACCCTGTTGCCCGGGCACGGCGGTGTGCTGGATCGTATCGACAGCATTACCTCCGCAGCGCCGCTGTTCGTCGTCGGTTTCTGGTTAGGGGATTTTCAGTTCTGATGGCTGTGGAAACAGAGACACCGTGGGAGATTCCGCATGGGCCAATCGGCGTCACGGTACTGGGTGCGACCGGCTCCATCGGCGCCAGTACTCTGGATGTGATCGCGCGTCATCCGGCGATTTATCGTGTGGTGGCGCTGAGCGGTCATCGGCAGGTTGAGAAACTGCGCGAACAGTGTCTGCGCTTCGCGCCGGAATTTGCCGTGTGTGTCGACAGTGATACCGCGCAATGTCTCGC
>JALTPW010000169.1 GCA_026999335.1 Chromatiales bacterium | reverse complement strand
GCTGCCGCTACTGCCACAACAGTCACCTCATTCCGGTTTGCGGGGTAAAGTCGCTTGCCTGGGAAGAGATCCTCCAATTCCTCGAACGCCGCCGCGGGCTGCTTGACGCCGTCGTATTCAGCGGCGGCGAACCCACCCTGCAGAAAGCACTGCTTCCGACACTGCAGCAGGTGCAGGCGCTGGGGTTCAAAACCGGCCTGCATACCGCTGGTCCCTGGCCGGAACGGCTGGCCGCACTGCTGCCCCATCTGGACTGGGTGGGGATGGACATCAAGACCACCGTAACTGACTACCCCCGCATCACCGGCGTACCGGGCAGCGGCGAACGAGCGTGGCAAAGCGCGCGGTTACTGCAGGAGTCCGGCATGGCGTGTGAATTTCGCGTCACCGTCCATCCCGAACTGATCGATGAGCACCAGCTACACGAACTGAAAGAGCAGGCGCAGCGGGTAGGTATGGAACAACTGGTAGTTCAGCACTGCATCACAGGTAACTATTAATGGCTGCATAAATACTCGCATGGATTAATGGTCAGGTGTATAATATACCCATGACAAAATCAGAAGCACGCAGCCAAAGGCGCAAGGAAGCGGTTGAAGCCATTATTCTCCGTCAGGAACCTGCTTATCTGGTGGCACGGATTTACAACATCCCCTATCGTACCCTGTTTGACTGGCTGTCCCGCTATCGCAGCGGGGGCTGGGATGCCCTCAAAGAGGGCCATCGCAAGGGCCGGAAACGCAAGCTATCCGCTGAAGACATGAAGTGGGTCTATGATGCCGTCACGATGGGCAGCCCGCTCAATTACCAGTTCGAGTTCTGCCTGTGGACACTCAATATTCTTCGCGAAATGCTTTTCCGTGAACGTGGGATTCGTTTGAGCAAGGCCTCTGTAAGCCGCTTGCTCAAACATCTTGGATTGAGTCCCCAGCGCCCCATCTACAAGTCCTACAAGCAGGATCCGAGGAAGATAGAGCCGTACATTAATCAGACCTTCCCGGATATCACACGGCAAGCGAAAGAACTGAACGCCCAAATCTATTTTGTCGATGAGGCTTCGGTACGCAGTGACTCTCATCGGGGTTTGACTTGGGGAAAGCGGGGAGAGACACCCGTCATAAAGGATAGTGGGGGTCGTTTTGGACTCAGCGTGATCAGCGGGGTCACCCCACGAGGCGATATGCGCTTCAGGTTTATCGAAGGCCGGATGAATTCCAATCGTTTCATTCAGTTTCTCAAGCAACTGCGGGGAGATACCGGAAAATCGATCATTGTGATCGTCGATAATGCTCGCTATCACCACAGCAAAGAAACGCAGAACTTCATCAGGGCACAGGAGAGCTCGGAGAAAGGGAAAATTATCATGGCCTTCTTGCCGCCTTATTCGCCCGAGCTCAATCCGGACGAACAGGTATGGAACCATGCCAAGGCGCGATTATCGAAACTTCCCATCGCTAGCAAGGATGCCATGAAAAACGCGCTGATTCGAATATTGCGCTCTATCCAAAAGAACAAATCGCTGGTCAAAAGCTTTTTCAGGATGAAGGACACCCGATATATTGGGGAAATACTTGCGTAAGTCTGTGTGCGGGTATTTTTGCAACGATTAATACGCCTTGCCAAACACATACTTTAG
>JALTPW010000168.1 GCA_026999335.1 Chromatiales bacterium | reverse complement strand
GCGGCAGATTCATCAAATTCATTTCCCCATGGATATATTCTTCCATCGGTACCACGCGCGGCCTTTTCCCATTCCTGTTCCGTGGGCAGTCTCTTGCCCAGAGTCTTGCAGTACTCGCCAGCATCTATTTGGGAAACCCAGCCTGCCGGAAGATCACCCTCTCCGGGCTCATATTCATGATGATGCCCGGGGTTTATCTTTGCATACTGATCATTGGTCACTTCGTATTTGTCGATCATGAAGCCTGGCAGGCTAATCTCCTGCTTCGCCCCATCCTTCCCATAGATAAATTTGCCACCCGGTATCAGCACCATGTCACTATATTTCAATGCGCCGTCGCCATTCCCTACGGATGCTTCCGGCGCCGCGCCCGCAGAATGCCATACCATGCCCGCGATCATTATCACCAATAATCTATTTACCTGTTTTCTTTCCATATGTCATCTCTCTCATTGCATAAAATTTCAGTGGGTAACAATTCAGTTGCTGATATTCATTCTGACCATGGAAGGCGGATATATCGCGGGAGCACAAAGAATCATGTCGAGTTATTCCTCAGCAGAAAAAAGAGAAACGGCACTGCTGCTTTCTTAAAAAGATAAGATATTGCTTACATCCTTAACCTCTAGTGAACAAAGTGGCGCAATCATCATGAAACAGCCTTGACTTATGTCAATTTTGAACCACCGCCAGATCACTTGCAAACTGAAAGGTATATCGAATCATCCATCCTGTTCCATCCAGGACAGCAAAAAAGCCCGCATCATGCTATTTTTCACCCTGTAATCAACCACCTGGCATATCCCCACAGCGAAGCGATCCGCCAAAGCCAAGCTTTTAGCCAGCCACTAGAGAAGCCTTTTCCTGAGATAAAGACTCAGGTTATCCACCAGATTCACCATGATGAAGACGATAATGATCAGGGTCAGGACTCTGTCGGTATGAAACAAGCTGATGGACTTGTAGAACAGCAGGCCTATTCCACCCGCGCCAACAAAGCCCAGGATGGCCGCCCCCCGAATATTCATTTCCCATCGGTAGAGGGTGTAGGAGAGACACTGTGGCAGAGCCTGTGGGAGGATGCCATAAAAAAATATCTTCATTCTCCCGGCGCCCGTCGCGGCGATGGATTCCACCGGCCCCGGGTCTACATTCTCCAGCACATCGGCATAGAGTTTTCCCAGCACTCCCCCGGTGTGGAGGGCAAGCGCCAATACACCTGCAAACGGCCCCAAACCGACGACCAGAATAAAAATAATCGCCCAGATCAATTCCGGTATGGAACGTAGAAGATTCAGTATCATTCGGCTTATGAACACGACAGCACTGCGCAGCAGACTGCTCTTTATGCCCCGTTCACCCGACAGCCCGCCACCAACGGACATCGCTCTTATCGCAAAAGGTGTGAATACGATGGCGATGATGAGGGCGAAAAAGGTTCCCATGATTGAAATGGCAAGGGTTTCCACCGAGGCGACGAGAGCCTCTCTGAGGAAACCCCCTGAAAGGTCTGGAGGATAAAGGTCATAAAAATAGGACAGGATCTGTTTGAGGAAATCTGTGCTGAAAAGCAGGGAAAGATCCAGCTCAAGCCCCCTGATACTCAGTGCGGCGATAAGGGACAGGATGACGATGACCGTCAGGACTGGGGGACATTTCCGAGCGATGTCCATTTAGACAATCCTCCTGCGCAACCAGCCGCTGATCATGTCGGCCATGCCCACGAGGAGGCAAAGGATGATCAAAAGTGTCGCCACCTCATGATAGTCAAACATCCTCATCGAGAGTTCCAGTTCCTGCCCGATCCCGCCGGCGCCGACAAAGCCCAATACGACGGCGGCCCTGATGCCGCATTCCCACCGGTAAAGCGTGTAAGAGGTAAGATCCGGCAATGCCAGGGGAACATAGCCGTACAACACCACCTTCATCTTCGTCGCCCCCGAGGCATGCAGTGCCTCGATGGGTTTGGGGTCAACTGAATCCAGTATTTCAGAATAGAGCTTGCCCAATACACCGGCATAGGCGACGCCCAGAGCAAGCACACCGGCAAGAGGCCCCAGACCCACCGCCCTCACAAAGATAAGGGCCCAAATCAGCTCGGGGATGGATCTGAAGAGATTCAAGAGCCCCCGGGCGAGGATGAAGGGCGCGATTCTCAACAGTCTTTTTAGCGCCGTGTCCGCCTTATCGGAAGCAAAAATACCCCTGTGCATCAGAGAGCTGGTCGCAAGGAGACTGAGCGGAATGGCGATGAATACGCCCAGCAGGGTGCCAAGGATGGCGATGTAAAGTGTATTCAGTGTCGGCTTGATGACAAAACTCAAAAATTCCCGGGAATATTCGGGGGGATACAGGCCAAACAGAAAATCTCTTGCACCGCTAGCGCCTTCTTCACTCCAAAGAAGCGAGATATCTATTTCTGAAATCTCGTAGCTTCCCCCAAGAATAAGGAGTGCCCCGAGAATAAGCAGTCCCTTCAGCGTTGAGTCATAGCGTGACTGTGGGTGCGCAACAAAAGGATATGACGGCACTTTTTTTTGCATCTATACCCCTTGATAGCTATCACCGTATAGCTGTTGCAAGTGCTCGGGCGTTACCTGACCCGTTGGGAGATCAAAAAACACCATGCCATTCTTCAGCGCGATGATTCTGGGGAAATGGGCAAGGGCAAATTCCAGATGGTGGAGTGTCACAATCAGGGTCTTGTTTTTCTGTTGGCTCCAGCCGAGTAAAATTCTGATCAATTTTTCACCACTGCGAGGATCAAGCGAGGCGAAGGGTTCGTCGGCCAGCAACAGGTTCGGGTTTTGAAACAGTGCCCTGGCGATAGCCACCCGCTGCTGTTGGCCACCACTCAGCCTGTCGGTTCGCCAATATATCTTGTCTTCTAGCTCGGTCTTTTCCAATACCTCCCTGACACCCGCTTCTTCAAGGGGTTTTATCAGTAGCGAAAATAGCGCCTTCGATGTCGGCCAGGAGCCCAGCTTGCCGGCAAGCACATTGTTAATGACTTTGAATCTGGGAATGAGATTGTGCGACTGATAAATCGTGGCAATGCCCCGCCTCACTGTCCTCGCCTCCTTTACACCCAGACCATTGACTTTCTTTCCAGCCAGTTCAATACTCCCCTGATCTGGAAAGATCATCAGATTCAACAGCCGCAACAGGGTGGTCTTTCCCGACCCATTAGGGCCTATGATGGCCACCCTTTCGCCTTCTTTCACCGTCAGGCTGACATCCTTGATAACAGGCGCACCACCAAACCCCTTTTGTAAATTATTGACAATAATGTCCACAGAAAAATTGTATGCCTTGATCGTGCATCATGCCCCTTACAGGCTCTCATGGAGCTTTCATCTTAAAAGCCCGGCCGATTTTGCAGCCTGCTCAATCCCCTTGTAGTTTTCAGGGCTAGTGGCGATATAACTCTTTGCCCGCTGTAGATCCATAATTTTTCTATGTTCAGGTTTATCATAATCAAGCACCAGAAAGGCGTCTCTTATCTTTTCCCGTAGACTCTGGCTGATATTCTTGCTGACCGCCCAGTTGTAATTGTAGTAGGGAGGTGTGGTCCATATGACCTTGACCTTCGACGTATCCACGGCCCCTTCGCTGACCAGTCTTTTCCACACAGCCTCATTCAAGGTGCCGGCAGCCACCTTTCCCGACTCCACCCACTTCACCGTGGCATCATGTGCGCCGCTAAAACTGATGCGTCTAAAATCACTCTCCGGATCAATGCCATGGCGCAGAAGATAGTATCTTGGTATAAGGTGTCCCGAGGTTGAACTCACACTGCCGAAGACAAACGTGTGACCCTTGAGATCATCGAGACCCTTGATCCCACTCTTTACGCTGGCAATGAATTTGCTATGGAATTTTGTATCCACTGCCCGTTGCACAATCGGTATACTTCCCGCCCTCTGCATTGCCTGAACCGTTGTAAAGCCACCGTACCAGGCCATATCCAGCTTGCCTGCCGCCATAGCTTCTATCGTGGCGGCATAATCCAGGACGGGGAAAAATTTGACCTTCATGTTCAATGTTTGCTCAAGGTACTCGACAAGAGGCTGATATTTCCTGAGAAGTTTCGTCGGATTTTCATCGGGTACTGCCGAGATCCTCAATACAGAAGGATTTCCGGCAAGGAGTGCACAGGGGAAGAAGCCCAGGATGAGAACGACAACGATACGATATTTCCTGAATAATAGCGTCATATCAAGGTCCATCGGTTATGGTTATTAATTGAGCCGGCGACTCTGTATACCGTTAAGCCGGGTTAAAAACTCGCAGGACAGCCCTCTCTTCATTGACCGGTTTCTCGCAATAAATATTCCCTCTGCAATACCCTGCTCACTTAATCGGATATTCTTCAGTATCATCCCGCATCTCGACACCCGGCATTGACCTGTATCAATTTAATCACAAAATTCCATCGGGATAAGGCGAACAGTCATGGCATAGCGCATCGTCCCTGCCATCGAAGATATACCATTTGCGAAAAAGTTTCTCCAATCATCAGCGGCTTACCCATGGGGCCCGGCATGCGGCGATATTATCACGGATAAAGTTGGCCTCAGCCGACCCCTTGGCTCTATACTGACACATGTAATCAGGCCCTATTCATCATTGAGGACATTATGTGCCAGATTGAACCCGCCTCTGCAGGAAATACTACCAATCCCGGATCAGCGGAAGGAATATCAATATCGTGAAGAAGAGAGGACTCTTTTTCATCGGAAGCTTCGCGCTGATACTGTTCTTTACCGTGGCGGCAGCCGCCTTTTTCGCCTGGAAAACAAACTCCAATGAGCATATCAAAGCACCGGAAGAGCTTGAAGATTATCTCTTTTGGCAGGCAAAGCAATTAGGTGACTTCACGCTCATTGGTGCCGACAACCAGCGCCTTGACCTCGACAGCCTGAAAGACAAATGGAGCTTCGTCTTTTTTGGTTATACACAGTGCCCGGATGTCTGCCCAATGACCCTTGCAGTATTGGGATCGGCCTTTACGCTTCTTGAACAGAAACCGGATATTCACATGGAAATACAGGGTATTTTCGTGTCGGTCGACCCGAAGCGGGATAGCCCCGAACGGCTAAGGGAATATGCGTCCTATTTCGGCAGCGAGTTTTCGGGATTTACGGGTAGTACAGAACAAATCAATGTATTTACACGACAAATGGGGGCCTTATATGCCGTACACGACGCGGAGCCCGGAGACGACCCGGACACCTATTTGGTCACCCATAATTCAGCCATATTTCTCGTCGACCCTCGTGGCCGGCTCTATGGGCGTTTTCCACCCCCCCTTGACGCTCAAAACATTGCAGACACGTTCATCAAGCTCCGTGCATTTTATAAAGAACAGGACGATAAACGATGGAGTTTGTTCTAAAATTTTTTCTCACGGTGGCCATCTACGGACGTTCGGCCCTGTATTTCAGCAGGCAATGCCAGCCTTGTCATTCAGGCATTAAACAAAGAGAAATCCGATGTTAAACCCTGACCGACATAGTGTATTTTTTATCTTTTTTACTGTGGGGTGTTTGCTGCTTCTACAGGGCTGTAGCGAAGACAAACCAACATTGCCCAACGAGATAGAAGTCGCTCCTGATTTTACGTTGGAACTGTTTGATGGAGGAACTTTTCAGTTGAGCGACATGAAAGGAAAGGTTGTCGTCATCAATTTTTTTGCCTCCTGGTGTGTCTCTTGCGGTGAAGAGACACCAACCATTGAAAAAATGTCGCAAACATATGCAAAAAAGGACGTGGTATTTTTGGCCGTTGCCGTCGATGACACGGAAAGAAAAGCGAAGGAGTTTATCAAGAAATTCGGCCTCACCATTCCAGCAGGCCTGGATCGAGCAGGAGAAATCAAAGAGGCTTATGGCCTGTACGGCATGCCCACGACCTTCTTCATCGACAAGCAAGGCATGGTCAGTTATTTCCACGCAGGCGTCGTTACCGAAAAGCTACTGGCGCATGAAATAGAAAAATTACTGTAGCAATTCCATTCACCATGAATACACGGGATTAGTCATCCGTCAACACCCCTGTCAGTATTTCTGGAATGCCGTATAAAAGGCGGGTGAGTTCCACGAGCCACATCGATCAAAAGTGGTGACACCCCACCCCGTGCCCATAGCTTCATAACACGCGAACGATGCGGTTCGCTAACGCTCACCCGCATCCTACAAAAATAACCGAAACAACCTGGCTTCACATGCCAGCTCCAACAATCGATACAACAAACAGCGCGGATAAATCTGAGCACCTAGAGGTGGTGGCTTTGATCTCTTGGGGTCGAATTTCCCACAACTCGCCTAAAGCGCCTACTTTTGGTGCTGCGATTATCGTCATTCCAGCCTGTTTTTAGCCGGAATCCAGAGTGCTTGAAGTTCCGTACAATCTAGATTTCCGTCTGCGTAGAAATGACGGTATTCCAGATATCTCAAGACTCAGTCATCAGCTTTCAATACCCCGTTTTCGCGTGACGAAAATCAAGCGCAGCGGGATAGCTTTCTGCGGGGTTGTTTATTTTCCATTAACTTGCTCAAAACCACCGTCAGGCCGTGACGTTGATGTTCATGTTTTGACGCATGCGCGCTGATGACGGTACGAGGTTGATGACGTTAGTCATCAGCACCGAATGCGCCAATCCACCTACTTAGGTGGTCGTTTAGTCTTTGAGCGGAATCAATAAAAACGTACTATTATCCGGCCCACAATAGTAAGGCATACCCCGCCAATACAACATTTGCCGGGTATGCCTCATTTTGGCATTGTTATTAATGATAAATATGCTACAGCCACTCACCTGTGACAGAAATTATCCGGGCAACCTCCATACCCAGCGGATTCCGCTGAATACCCGGGCAAGCCGAATCAGGGAGCGGAGACACTTAATATCCCTGTTTGATTTTCGCGGCGACGTCTTGTGGCTTCTTCCTAAGGCCGCCTTCAACATATTTACCACCCACCAGGTCACCGCCACCACGCCCTGCGAGTTCTGCTTCCATTAACTCCTGGGCTTCGGCAAAGTCTTCACTATCTGCTGCGTTCAAGGGATTCACATCACCCGGAATCGGTTTGAACGTGGATTTTGGATTCAGGTACTCATCCAGATCCTTGGGGCTTTTTACATCCTGCATGGCGCGGATCCAGGCGACAATATTCCAGATATCCTGATCCTGCATGTAATTTCCCCAGGATGGCATGGATGAAGAGAGAGAAATCGCTTCCCCGCCTCCCTTGATAGAGGTAAACAGCTCAAGGTTGCTCTTCTTGTTCATATATTTACCGGCAACCAAGGTCCTGGGCCGTGGATCCAGATCGATGGCCACGGGCCCATCGCCCTGTAACATCCAGCCGTGGCAGGCGATACAGTACCCGTAATACCATTGCTTGCCTTCATTCGGGTCAGCGCCGGGAACACGGGTTTCAGTGAACGTGGGAGACCAGTTATTCGTCCACTGATTATAAATCGCCTCCCCTTTTGCGGGTGCCTTCACCCGATCCCACAGCTCCGTTTTTCCTGTCCCTCCACCGTCATGTCCACCGTAGCCACTCTCTCCCTTCGTCAGAGTCGTTTTGTCGGTTCGCTTACCAACGCCCGTCAGATAATCGAACGGCGCAACACCATAAGTACTGCCAGACTTGCCCACCGCCATATCCATGGCTTCCCTTTCATAGGCCTTCGCAGCCTTTTCCAGGGCCTCATCGCTCAGGGTAGGGCACTCAACCTTCTCACCTTGAGCCTTACACCGCTTCTTTTTTTCCGCAGCGAAGGCAGACGAACCCGCCCACACCACGACTAGACTGGTTGCCATTGCGATCATGCATATCTTCAGATACTGGTTCTTCATCATTAATTTCCTCGCTGCTAAAAAGGCCCTATCTCAACCACGGTTTCGACACAGTCTCGAATAAAGCACTTTTTCCTCCCTAGGAGCCGGAGTCAACCCCAAGGGCTGACTCCACTATTCGTAAAGACTTCACACCGCATAAGGAGTTATAGGCTCTTTACGCGCTCGGCTATCGTTAGCTCGCCCTCTTGCACCAGGCCCGGGAGTGTTTGTGCCTCTTCATAATCGCCGACGGCCAGATTGGATGCCTCTTCGTTGGGATCATCCACAAAGAACGAGCCTCTCATTTCCAAGTGCAAAGGCCCGCAGAAGTGCTGACAGAAGATCGCATACTCCCCGGCGATATCTGCAACAAATTCTGTGACCGCCGTTACCCCACGCGGAGCAGCCAGATTAGTCCTCAATCCATATGGCCCATAGATTGTAAAGCCCATGGTGACATCCGGATTCTTGGTAATGCCTGCCGCCTTGTCGATATTTGTCACAAAAATCCGTACCTTATCGCCCTTGTTCACCCTGATCTGACGGGGGATATAACCATAACTGAAGGCCTTGACATGAATTTCCTTCACTCCGTCGACGACCCTGACCCCCGGCTGTTCATTCGACTTGGGCATAAAATACCGTTTCGACTTGGACTTGTGATGAGGATAGATGGCCGGCGTCAAACCCGCCTTGAGCAAGCCACCTTTCTCCGCCTGGCCCATGGTCCAGTCCTTTATTTGATAGGCATAGATGGTCTTGGCATTGTGCGGCTCACCATCCACGGGGATGATCTTCAAGGTCTTGCCATAGGTGGGACTATCCTCGCGCGCATCCCACATTTCGAAGTTCACCGGATAAACAACGCCCGTGGGGCTGAACAATCCCGTTGAGAACTTATTCAGCGCAATGACATACTTGTTGTCCGCACTGATGGCGATATGCCCGGTTCGGTAGTGTGTTGGGATCTCATCGACCACTTCAAGCGTTTTGAGGTCTATTTTTACGTTGGAATCCGCCACAAAACAGCTTTCATAGGCGTACTTGGATGTCAGTCCTTCCGGGCTGTCCTTACCGGGCTCATAGGTGCCGCCATCCTTGTCATAGACATCCATTACCGTGTGGAGTGGGCCGGCACAGGTGGGCAACACCTTTTTCACCGCCAGCTTTTCGATATCAATCACCGTCATCGTCGCAGACAGCTTATCGCTCACCAAAGCCAACGTGCCCTCAGGGATGACATCGACGCCGTGCGGATTTTTCCCGACAGGAATCGCCTTTATAAATTTAAAGGGATTGGCGGAAAAAACACCTACCGTCGAATGATAATAATTACCGGCAAAGACATACTTCCCTTTTTTGCCGACATCCAGGTAATCCGGGGCGCTCGGTGCCGGGCCCCAGTCAATGATTTGCGTCTTACCCGTGGAAATCTCAGTTTTTGACATTTTCCCGGTATATTCGCCGGTTCCGAACAGATACTTGCCATCAGTACTCAGCGCAATATGGTGAACACCAAAAGGAAAGGGGAGTGCAATCAATCTCTCCAACATGCCGGTTTGTAAATTGATTTCTCCAATAGTGTTGGCGCCCTTATCATTAACATAAAGGTACTTTCCATCCGGGGTGCCATTTTTATTACCTGCGGGGGAGCCACCATAGACAACCTCATGCAAGTCTACGCCGACAGAAATATGCCGGTAGGTTTTCATGCTTGGAAGCCCTATCACCGCCACCTTGCCATCGAGGCCACCCGCGTTATAGAGCAACATCGGATCATGGAGTGGTGTGTCTTTATTGTCCACCTCTGCATTTTGCCATGACGGCACCCGATCATCGGCACTCGCTACCGAACCCACGCCCCCAATCGCCAAACAAACCGCCGAAAGAAGCTTCACTACAAGAAACTTGTGATTGCAATGCATCTTTGTTTCCTCCCGTATGCGCCATTATCATTAACTGTCGACTGCAACCGTTAAATAAATAGCAAGATGTTGACGCTGAACCTTACCGAAACCAGGCTTTAACCCAGGTATCTTTCAGGCTCACAATTTATTTCAACCGGTGCTGCCTCCGCAGCACGCAATGTACTTTGATTCATGGTTGTACTGACTCAACCTTACACAGTCGACAGCATTGAGCCATCTAACCTCTTGCAGCGAAAAATCACCCAACTTAAATACCTATCAATTCCGCTGCGGCATTTTGACGCACTTCCACGCTACATCTATATCGCCAGCCACATGCCCATTCCTTGACATTGGTCAAGAATGCCTGATATAGCCGATTTTCCACCCAATTCAGTGACTTAATCTGCTATAAAAACCGGAGATAAACATTGCTTTCAACATCACCAGGCTGGAATATCAGGAATCGCCCGCATGATTGCATTCAATCAATATCAGAGTATTTCTCTGAGAAATTGTTTATTGATCTTGACTTGATAAGTCAATTCATGAGTGCCACGCTATAGTATCGACTGTAGTATTATCGACATTTTGCACTTAAGGTGGCATTCAGTTTACTACAAGAAGGTTAATGAAGAATGAATTTTTCAACCTACGCCATACTGATCTTTATCACCTTACCCTTCCTGGCCTTCAGTAGCGGATGTGAGAGAGACACAGGAAATTCACTGGATATTGGCGAAGAGACAGAAGAACTCTCCATCGGCAGAATGAGGGTCGCTGTCTGGCCCGAATACGACGACCCCAGCCTGCTGGTCATTTACGATGGAAAATTTGACGAAGACTCCCGATTCCCCATCAAGACAAGCTTTCTCGTCCCCAAGGGCGCTATTATCAGTGATGCTTGCAGCCTTTCACATGAGGGCCAGCATTTTTGCCAGCTCTATAAAATATTTAACCGAGGGGCATACGATGAAGTACGTCTTTTGCTGCCTTATCCAAATTTTTACCTCAGCTTTCACACCCCGGCATTCTCCGCGATAGACAGACATCGGGAGTTCCCATATCAGATAAAAGCCAGCCATCCCATAAAATTCATGGAAATAGATATCCAACAGCCCTTGCGCAGCAGCGAATTTAAGATAACACCCGCGAATAATTCATCATTGACCCATTCAGTTCCTGTAGAAAAAGAAATAAAGGGATTCAGTCATTTCTCATACAAGCTGGAAAATATCGAAAAAGGCAGGGAAATAACCTTTAAGATTAACTATATCAAGGATGACAAAAAACCATCAGTCGACATCAAGTATTCACGCATGGATGGCCAGAAAGTCTGGGAATCGCCTTATGAAACCCAGGAAAATTTTAAAAAATATGTTTACATATTGGCTGGCAGCGGAATTTTCGGCCTATTGGCGGCCATCGGCATATTCATATGGCTGCGAAGAAAAAAACGACGTAAGGAATTGACATGAAAGAAATTCTTAATCGAAGGATCTTTCTGTCACTCGCCTTCTATTTCGCCCTGGCTTTCAGTCTGATCCCATCCCATGCTGATGCGCTAACCGTAGCGGAGGTCGTCAAGGATTTAGCCTGTCCCTGTGAATGCCCGTTAATCCTCGAAGACTGCAACATGAGTTGTGGTCTTGAGTGGAAAGAAGAGGTCGGCGAACAGATCAAAAAAGGCATGAACAAAGATCAGATCATGGAGTATTTTATTGGGAAATATGGGGAAAGTGCCCGCCTGACACCTATTCAGAGAATACAAGGAAAGACATACCAATATACACGGAGTTTCGATACTGTGGACTGGGCGTTGCTATGGTCAGGAATAATCGTCTGGATAGTACTGATGTTTTTGGCCGTCTATATCAGTGTCAAAAAATTGTTCTTCAAAAATCCTCACGAATCGGAAAACCACGGGGTATAGCGGCATGAATGGAAAATACAAAACGGGTAATCAACGCTGTATGAATATATCCATGGAACCCCGGAAAAATCGACGGCATAAAAGGCATCCGTGAAATCCTTACTCATCAGTATTGGCGTATTTTTATTGCTGTCAGTATTGGCTCTGTTTCTGTTATTTATGTACCTGGCCGATATGCCGCCAAAGCAACTGGCCGGTAATATTTATACTGAAGGGAAGCTGTTCTTATACAAACAGAACATGATCAAAAAACTGTCTCCCGGTGAAATGACCCAGCTATACCAGGCGACATGCACCCGACAGTGCCATAGCAAGGATGTCATCGAAGACAGGCCCAGGACTGCCTTGGAGTGGGAATGGATCGTCACCCGCATGAAAGCGCCGGATCGTGCAGGAATATCGGATCGGCATGCTGATGCCATTACCCGATATCTTCAAGAACACTACCTGAGCAATGTGCCCACGGTTCTGCCAGCGAAAACGATGCGCTTTATCAAGCGGCATCTCTGGAAAAGTGATTTTGGTGATAGCGACCTGTATTTGGATATCATTTACATCCCCCGCGCACACCTCAGTCTGCTACCCTACTTGGTTTCAAGTAACATGCCAAAACAAAAGCCGGGCGCCACTTTCATTGTCTATATCAATACCCACCAGGGAACAATCCCCCCCTGGGATCTTGCTGAAATGTCCACACTTCATGACGGCAATGGTAATACACAAGCTGCAACTGGCTGGGAAGTGCTCTATGAAGACGGCCAGAACCACCACAAACAGGGGATTTTGACTTTTCCAGCGATTGACGAAGAAAAACCGGCTATCATGGATGTCACCATTCACCTGCCGGGGATGAGAGAAAGGATCTTCCAATGGCCCCTTCCTATTGCAGGCTTTTCAGATAACGATGATGTCGAAAACTAAACTCTACAAATTGTTTCTCATTGCCAGTGTCATGGGTATATTGATTGCCATCTCTCTGGCTGCAATACTGCTGACACGAGGTGACGCCACAAGGGATTTCCTCACTAAACCGGCGGCAGAAGCCAGGGAAGCAGCCCCTGATTTCAGCCTTGAGTTGTTTGACGGCAGCATTTTTCGGCTAAATGACCACAGGGGAAAACCCGTATTAATCAATTTTTTTGCATCCTGGTGCGTGCCCTGTAAAGAGGAAATTCCCGCTCTTGAAAAGATCGGCCAAGAGTACGGGCCAAAGGGTGTCGTTTTTTTGGCCATCGCAGTGAATGACAGCGAGGAAAAGGCAAGGATATTTGTGGATGAACTTGGCCTTAGTTTTCCTGCCGGGATCGATAAAACCAATAGCGTTCAAGAGGCGTTTGGATTGTATGGCGTGCCAACAACCTTCTTTATCGACAAAGAAGGCATTACCAACTACCTCCATGCCGGCATCGTGACTGAGGAGCTGTTACGACATGAACTCGACAAGCTTCTTTAAAACTCTCGCCAGCCTGTTTCTCTTCATCGCCCTCCTAGCCGGTTGCAGCGAAGGTGGGAGAACATTATTACAGGTGGGTGAAAAGGCCCCGCCATTCACTCTCAGTCTGATTGACGGCAAGCAAACTCGTCTTGACATGTATGCGGGAAAAGGACTGGTCATCACCTTCATGTCCTCCTGGTGTCCCTGCTCAAACGAGTCCATTCCACTGATAAAAGAAGCTTATTTCAAACATCGGGACGATGACGTGGTCTTTCTCATGATCGGCATCCAGGATGCCAGATCAAAGTTTGAAAAATTCGTCGCAAAATGGCAGGTGCCATTTTCCGCAGGCTATGACGAAGACGACAAGATTGCCAGAAACTACGGCGTTGGCTCCCCGCCAACGACAATTTTCATCGATAAAAACGGTATCGTAAAGCGGGCTTTCTACGGAAATATCGCGGATAAGGTAAAAGAATTTCCACTCTGGGTAGAGGAGATACGGTAATGGGAGGTGGCAGCGCACTGTGGGGAGGATTCAGCTCTTTTTTTTCCATATGGCAAATATGTATTCTCCAGATCAGTCCATTTATTATTGCTTTT
>JALTPW010000167.1 GCA_026999335.1 Chromatiales bacterium | reverse complement strand
GCAATACCCAATTTGGCCAGCAGATCCACCTGATCGTTTGCCGACACCCAGCCGAGTACGGACGGCCCCACCAGGACGCCTACCGCGATAAAGGCAACGATCAGCGGCTGCCGCAAGCGCACACCGATGGCGCCGATGACGGCCGCCACCAACAGCAGCACCGCTATTTCCGTAAAAACATCACCGAAAACCGATGTCATGATTCAGTACCCACTCACTCTGGTGGATTTCATCCCACGACAGGCTGCCAGCAGACCCAGCAATGTGTTAGGTTGCAGTGTGCGGTGTAGCGACGGCACTGGCGCTTCTCGTTGGGCTCGGGGGCATACCCATGCAGTGTCTCATACTCAGTGCAGATAGCGACGAGAACCATGTCATTAGCGTCACAGTTTCACCCGTAAGCACCCGTGATATCCTACGCTCCGGTGTTGACACAAATCACCGCTGATGGTCTTTTGGACACCATCAATCTGTCTTATTTCGGAGGACATCGAAAGAAAAGGACATCGAACACGGCGATACCAGGCAGGGCAACCCTGTGCGCCGGGTACACACCGCAAGCCATGGTGTAAAATAAGGAATGAGTCAGGATCAAAGCAATACGCACGACACTGGAAAACCCGCAATTCCAACGAACGGGAGCGTATCCAGCGCAAATAGACCATCACCCATGCTCCATCAAGGTGATAAATTCGGCTTCAGCATGCCTGTGATATTTCCCGGCACCAACAACAGGCGCTCCTCTTGTTGCAAAAGGGCGACGGCCATTCACGCTGCAAGAAATGCCTCGCCTGACAGCATCTATAAGTCGCCTCCGTGCGCCTACTATTTGGTGATGCCTTAAATACTGACAGACCCACTGTACCCTAATATCTATCATCTTGACGGAGTAGTGATATTAAAAACAAGGTTAAAATACACAATAACCCGATATTCATACATGTTTTCCCTAGAGGTAAACCACTGCCAAATGTGTCACTCTTCAGCCCCTCTCAAATTAGCAAACCCGCCTAAACCTTTCGAGGGGCGATGCCGACAAATAAGGGAAGAAGACTGCGGGCGTCGTGGTGCCTTTTTGCACTGACGCCCATCCACAGGAAGGAAACACTCCGTGCCCAAACCCTTGCGTATATCACCTATTGCACTGGATCCAACCAATCGCAAGGTACTCAAGGTCGCCGTTGATCTTATCAACGATGACGGGATTGCCAGCCTGCTACTGCCCGACAACAGTCCCCACGGCCACCTTCTGGTCATCGATGCCGACAACGACATCGGCCGCCAGGTGCTGGAAGAGTCGCGCGACGGACAGGTAAAGCTCGTGCTCAGTGAGAAGCGTCTGGAAGGGAAAAACCTCATCTGGCAGGAACCTCCGGTGCGAGTGACCGACATGCAGGAACTGCTGACGCGTATCTGCCTGCGTATGAAAGCCACCTTTGCCACCCAAAAGGCCATGAACACGCCAGCGGACAATAACGAATCCGCCGCTGTCCCTCTGAGTACAAAAACCGCCAAAACCGAAGGCACACGAACCACTGAAGCTGCGACAACCCCTCCCCCTGCAAACACCACCTCCCTCGAAGACACACAAGAGCCGGCAGCACCGAGCAAGAGCCTGTTTCACATCCTGTTGAGTGCACGACAACAAAAGGCCTGCTACCAGGTCAGATTCGACACCATCTGGCTGCTGATTGGCGGGCACAACGGCACCGTGGCCAGTAAAAACGAAACCGATGCCAAGACCATCATGATGGCCCCATTCAAGAAGCTGTACATCGAACAAATCGATATCGTCGCCTTCGCCAAAAACGCCCAGGAGATGAATATCTCCACCCTGGAGAGCCTGCTCTGGCAGGCCGGTGTCGACTTTTCCGATGGCCGCTTACTGGAGGGCCACGACATGGCCCAGCCGGTGCGGCTCAAGGCCTGGCCCAATTTCACCCGCAATGGTTTTCGCCAGTCACATTTCAAGCTGGCCGCCATCATGGCACGCCAGCCCATCAGCCTGAAAGAACTGCGCAAGGAAGCCGGTGTGGCGCGGGATGAAGTCGTCAGCTTTTACAACGCGGCCTATGCCGTCGGGCTCATCGACCGAACCGCCACCGCCTCTGATCCGGGCCTGCAAAACGGCAAGCCCCGCACACGGCGCAAAAGCCTGCTCGGCATGCTGGCCCGCAAGCTGGGCTTCCGTTAGGCTCCTCATCTCGCCTTCTCAAAACATGTATCTCCAAGGACGTCTCGCATAATGTTTCAGGCCACAGACAAAATCATCTTCACCGGCCCCGTCGGCGCTGGCAAGACCAGTGCCATCAGTGCCATCAGTGACGAACCCCCGGTACGCACCGACGTCGCCACCACCGGCAGTGAACGCGACATCAAAAACACCACGACCGTCGCCATGGATTACAGTTATATTCAATTGGAAAACGGCAAGCGCATCCACCTCTACGGCACACCGGGACAGGAACGCTTCGACTTCATGTGGCAGATCCTGACCCAGGGCGGACTGGGTCTGGTGCTGCTGGTGAACAATGACCACCCGGATCCCGTGGCACAGATGGACTACTATCTGGACGCCTTTGGTGACTTCATCCGCGACACCGGCGTGGTCATCGGCGTGACGCGCATGGGCGTACAAGACAATGCCAGTATTGCGGATTACCAGGCCCGGCTGTTTGAACGTGAGCAAATTTTTCCCGTCTTCGAAGTGGATGGGCGCTCTTCCGATGACGTACGAATCCTGGTCAACGCCCTGCTAGCCGTATTGGAGAACTGAGACATGACTTTCCTCAACGACATGATCAACAAGGTCAGCGAAGAAGGCACTCAGCACGAGGACACCGTCTCCCGCGAAGTCCGTCACACGCTCAGTGCGACCCTTGCCGAAATGCTGGATGATTGCGACGACATGCTCGGCGCCATGATCAGCGCCAGCGACGGCCGCGCCCTGGCAGAACGTCTGCAGAGTGGACTGGACAAGCACCGTTTCGCTGCCATGAGCAGCGCCCTACTGGCCCTCAGCGACAACGTCATCCGCGAGACCCACGGCGGCCGTGTCAAGAACGTGCTGATCCAGAGCGATGACGGCAACATCTTTATCCTGCACGCCGGCAGTGGCCTGCTGCTGACGGTCTTTTCCCAGCCCGATGCCAATCTTGGCATGTCGCTGGCACATGCCAGCAAGGGAGCCGCAGATATCGCCGCACTGAATCTGCGCATGGATACCTAACCGTGATTGGCATAAATAACACCTTCCCCCTTACCCCCGAACAACAACTGCGCTAAAGTTCCGGCCGGGGCAGTCCGAAAAGTAGACAAGCTGATCAATACACTTGCGAAAAACACGCATGAGGAGAAAGAAAAATGGCTGGTATCAATAACATTTGCCGGGAAATCGTCGACAACGTGGAAGACGCACTGGGCGCTGCTGTAGTAGATTTGAGCACCGGCCTGATGCTCGGCGCCCACCACAATGTTCCCTACTTCACTTCCAGTTATATGGATGCCGTGTCAGCGGCTGCGGTAGACATGTTTCGCGGCAAGGGCATCACCAATGTGGAAAAACGTCTCGCCCAGACGCGTGGCGAAGAAGTCCGCAACAGCATGCTGGAAATCCAGATGACCACACCCAAGACCTTTCATTTCATGGTGGTGGTGCCGGGCAAGCCCAATGCGCTGGCGATCCTCATCACCGGCCGCCGCGCCAATCTGGGCATGGGCTGGGCCGGACTGCGCAGTGCGTTGCCGAAGATCGAACCCATGTGTCCCTGAGTCCAAACCGCTCGACAGACAAGATCGGGACGTCTGAGGATTCAGGCGTCCCTTTTTTGTTTCTAGCCGGGTGAAGGATTGTCCGCGAATGTGAGAGCAGGAGCGCCGCGTGATGCAGACAACCAGGAACGCTCAGGGCTCCTCGTAGGCTACGCCGTGCGCACCACACAAAAATGACAAGAGGCGACAGGAGTCGAGTCATGGTGCGCACAGCACACCCTACGGTTTTTTTTAGCAGGCGACGAGAGGCGGGGCTGCCCACACCAATAACCCTTGTCGGATTGGCGGCCATGGGTGCGCATTCGCGGACATTTTCCCCGCAAAGGCATCTACTGCCCGCGCCGCAGACGCTCCGCCATTTCCGCTGGAAACCGGTGCTTTTCCATATCAGCCAGAGTCGCTTCCATATCATAGGGCAGGCGCTGGTATTCCAGCTCCCGTGAAGCCAGGTCGATAATCGCCAGTTCCACTCCCACTTCGCCACCACGCGGCTGACCGATGGAACCGGGACAGACCAACACATGCGCGGCCTCCGCCAGCCGCTGCCGTCGACTGCTGTCACCGGCATCACCATCGGCATCGCGCCGCCAGGTTTTCTGAATATGCGAGTGGCCGTGAAAACACAGTGGCATCTGCCGCTCACTCAACTCATCAAGATTCTCGACATAACTCATCTGATAGACATAACCGTTAAAAAAAGTCTTGTCCAAGGGCGAACCATGCACCGCCAGCCACTGATCATCCTGCTGATAAACCGGTAACTGCGCCAGCCACTGACGTTCATCGTCGCTGAGCTGGGCGATGGTCCAGTCCAGCGACCACGAAGCCAGTGAGGTGATGCCGCCACGTATTTCGCCACAGGCCACGGCATGATCGTGATTGCCACGCACCATGCTCCAGCCCTGCAATGCCTGCACCATCTCCACGCACTGCTGCGGATGCGGGCCATAGCCCACCACATCACCCAACATGATACCGTGGTCGATCCCCCGTCCCGCCAGATATTCCAAGGCACACTCCAGGGCCGGCGCATTGCCGTGAATATCACCAATCAACGCCACCACACTGCCATTGCTCTTTGGCTTCGGTGCTTGATAACTAAATATTTGATCACCATACAGGGCCTGAATCAGCGCCTTTGCCACGGCCTGTCGTTGCGGCGGGATGAACACCCCACGCAGACCTTCGGCGACGACGGTAATGACATGCGTATCGGAAAAATGCTGGCGCAGACTCCGCGACAGCATTTTGCCCAATGCAGTCGCCAGGGTTTCGTCCAGCCATTCCAGTGCGCGCACCCAGGTGCCCAGCGCATCACTGAGCATGGTGAGACTGCTGCCGGGATAAAAATCGTCATCCAGATAGAACAGATGGTCATCGGCATCCAGCCCAAAGTTCGACAGACACAGATCAAGGCTCAACTCATCCTTCGCCAGCACCGCCAGATAGTCATCCAGCATCTCCGCCATGAAACCGATCTGCGATGATGGCGAGTAGCGCTCACTCAGTTCGTCGTGTTTATTCAGCGACAGCAGACGTGGCATGATATTACCGATCACGACCGTGTCGTCGCCACCAGCGGGCGTCCACAGGAACCAGGTCTTGTGCGGATGGTGTACGCCCAGCAGACGTTCCCGTTTGATGGCCTGCTCGACAAAGCGCCGTGCCGCCGATGCTGGCAGTTGGTATTCGGTGCGCAACTTGAGCATGTCGCTACCGGTGTCGATGAGGGCCGTGACCG
>JALTPW010000166.1 GCA_026999335.1 Chromatiales bacterium | reverse complement strand
TGTATTATGTCGAAATAACTTTTTTGTGAAATGTGCGCAAGTAAACAAACCTGTCAGGATGCGATAACTAAAGGGAATTGTGGCACATGTAGCTCTGCAGCCTGATTAAAAAAGCACACAATCTTTAGGCTGAGAAGGGCGATAATCCACTTCACTCAGAATCACTCAGAAATTTCCTGAAATTTAACGCTGACACCATACCTATTTATTTTAAGGATTATTTAACGATGTACGGAATACAAAAAATTATCATAGGGATATATTTTGCATTGTTTATAGCTGGATGCGCCACCCACCCAAAGGTAGATATTAAAACAGAATATCCACAAATCGTAGAAAATAAATGTGCCTCTGTCATCGAACGTGTACAGCCCATGGCCAACGCTGGTGACGTTTCTGCACAGTGGTTAATGGGTGAGTGTTATGCCAGAGGGGCAGGTATTGAGCGAGATTATCTCGCAGCAAAAAAATGGTTTGAACGGTCGGCCAAAAAAGGATCACAAGCATCCATGTACGGATTGGGCTTACTCTATGGAAATGGCTGGGGTGTTACACAAAATATGCTCACCGCAGCACACTGGTATAAATTGGCAGCAGAAAAAGGATATTCTCTCGCTCAAAATGAATATGCACGGTTGTTTTATTTTGGCTTGGGGGTACCGCAGGATTACGAACAGGCAAGGAAGTGGTATGAACTTGCAGCAGCCCAGGGCATATTGAATGCCAAGTATCTTCTTGGCGTTATTTACGATGACGCACTAGGTGTTGAAGAAGATGACGATAAAGCTTCTGCCTACATTCATGAAGCAGCTGAGCAAGGTCACCCTGCATCCATGGGACTGCTGGGAGTGTTTTATGCGCATGGTAACGGAGTTCCGAAAGATGATCGTATCGCGCTCGATTGGTATCAACGATCCGCCAAAGCCGGTGATAGCAATGGCCAGTTTAATCTAGCTAATAGATACGAAGAAGGCAGGGGTGTTATCCAGGACTATGGCATGGCGGCGCTATGGTATCGAGCAGCGGCCGAACAAGGGCATATAAAAGCACAATACAATCTTTCAAATTTGTATCGAGCAGGGAATGGCGTTGAAAAAAATATTGAGGAAGCCGTCAAATGGACGCGCCTTGTCGCTGAGCAAAACAATGCAGATGCCCAAAATAATCTGGGCTGGGCCTACTTGACTGGAGAGGGGATTGAAAAGGATTTGCTTAAAGCAAAATCTCTATTTCTAAAGGCGGCAAACCAGGGTAATCCGCATGCCCAGAATAATTTAGGATTGATTTACGTTAAAGGATACGGAGTAAAACAGGATTTTAAAGAAGCCGCCAAATGGTTTCTTGCAGCAGAAAAGCAAGGTTTACCTACAATCTGGCTGGCTGACATGTATCTTGAAGGCATTGCCGTCAAAAAAAATCCAAGCAAGGCCGCAGAGCTGTATCGAGTCATTTCAAATAACGGAAATGCATCGGCCAAACGTAAGCTAGCCTTTCTCTACTATGAAGGGATCGGTGTCCTGCAGAGTGATAGTGAGTTTATTAAATGGCTGCAACGCGCAGCCGAGCAAGGGGACGCGGAGGCAATGTATAGCCTGGGTATAGCTCACATGAATGGAAAGGCAGTAAAAGCCAACCCCGTTGAAGCCGTATATTGGTTTTATCAAGCAGCCAAAAAAAATCATGCATTAGCACAGTATAATCTTGGCTACTCTTACCTTCAGGGCGTGGGCAGTGAACGCAATTATTCTTCTGCTATCGCATGGTTTCGTAAGGCTGCTGAACAAAATGATGCAATGGCACAACATAACCTGGGGCAACTTTATCAGCAGGGGAAAGGTGTAAAAAAAGATTACTTGATAGCTGTGGATTGGTTTCGTAGAGCAGCCGAACAGAACTTTACAGCTTCCCTGGCAAGCTTGGCTGACATGTACCAGAGAGGAGAGGGTGTTCCTCGAAACATAACGATGGCATTACAGTTGTTTCGTAAAGCCGCTGAACAAGGCGATGTACAATCTCAATCGATTGTCGGGGGCATATATCAAAATGGGCTGGGGGTAAGTCAGGATTTGAATCAAGCCCTGTTCTGGCATCGAAAGGCGGCAGCGAACGGAAGTGCCAATTCGCAATACAGTCTGGCATATATGCACAATTATGGGCAAGGAGTACAAAAAAATTACCAGCAGGCTGAATTTTGGTACCGAAAGTCTGCTCAACAAGGTATGGCAGAGTCGCAAAATGAATTGGGTGTTTTATATCAATTTGGCCGTGGTGTTGAAGTTGACTACGTCAGGTCGGTCAAGTGGTACAAAAAGGCAGCAGAAAGTGGGATCCCAATCGCTCAAGCGAATTTGGCGACTATGTATCTGGCTGGACGTGGCGTTATGAGAGATTATGAACGAGGCCGCGAATGGTTACGAAAATCAGCCACTCAGGGATTTGCCCCGGCACAACGTGGTCTAGGCATACTTTATGCGCAAGGGGTTGGTGTTCAGAAAGATTTCAATAAGGCACGAGAGTGGCTGGAAAAAGCTGCTGCAAACGGTGATATCAAGTCCAGGGAACTACTCGATAAACTTCAGACAACAGGCAAACAATAGGGGTAGACCGGAATAGCATTTACTTAAAAATTTAAATATTACAAATCAATGTGTTAAGGCTGATGGGAAAGGGTGAGGCCTTGATATGATGTCATTTTCAGTTTCACCCTGCCTCGCCGAACCTGCTGACACTGTTCGTGCTGCCGGTGTTGTACGGGGTGTTTTCGCGGGAGAAGATGGAATGCTGAGGGAAATCATCGTGGGCATGGGGCCTGCTCTACGATGAGATGAGCTCGTTTAACCCTCCTGTAGGAGCGGGCCATGCCCGCGATCAATACCTACGGCGAATTCACGCCAACGCCTGAAAATCACCTTACGCCAAGGCCGCACCCATGGAAAATGTAAAAAGAGTTACTAGCTAGTCGGAAATAAAGGATACACTTTCTTTCTATTTTAGAAAGGACATTCATTGATTTGGAACCGATTGCCCGGAATAAGGTATTAGTGAAATCCTTTTTTAGAAATGAAGCGGTATCCTTTGCTGCTGGCCAGGTAGTAAATAGGTTTGTGAAAATGGCCAATCGCGGCCTTTATCGTGTTATTCATTCAGTGCTCTAACACTTTAGCGCGGTAGGTTGGGCTCCGCCCACCAAAATGATCCAAGGAATGCCCGGTGGGCGGTGCTCTACGACCCGGGATGGTAGCGTTCAGCAATGAGGGCAATGAGTTGCCGCGCCAGTTGTGCCTTGGGCGCCTGCGGCAGCTCAATCACACCGCTGGCATCGAACACGCTCAGCGCATTCTCTTCGGCTTCAAAACCCTTCCCCTCACCGACGTGATTGGCAGCGATCATGTCCAGTTTTTTGCGCACTAGTTTTTCGCCGGCGTGTTTTAGCAATTTCTCTGTTTCAGCGGCGAAGCCGACAGTGAAGGGGCCGCCGGGCAGCGCGGCGACGTCGGCGAGTATGTCGGGGTTGCGGGTCAGCTGCAATGTGAGGGTGTCAGTGTTTTTCTTTATTTTCTGCTGTGCGGCTGCGGCCGGGCGATAGTCAGCGACGGCGGCGGTGGCAATGAAAATATCAGCCCTAGGGGCGCGGGACAGAACGGCCTCATGCATGTCCTGTGCACTGCGCACGTCGATACGTTCGACGCGCGGTGGCGTGGCCAACGCGGTGGGGCCGCTGATCAATATGACACGGGCACCGGCCTCGATGGCAGCCTGTGCCACGGCGTAGCCCATGCGTCCGGAGCTGCGGTTGCTGAGGTAGCGCACCGGATCGATGGCCTCCTGGGTGGGGCCGGCGGTAATCAGTACATGTAGGCCGGTGAGGGCGCCGGTGTCGAACAGTCCGGCGGTGTGGCGGGTGATGTCGGTGGCTTCCAGCATGCGGCCGAGACCGCTCTCGCCGCAGGCCTGATCGCCGGCGGCGGGACCGAATTGGTGTACGCCACGTTTGTGGAGTTTCCGTATGTTGTCCTGGGTGGCGGCATTGGCCCACATCTGTTGGTTCATGGCCGGGGCTACGGCAACAGGTGCCTTGGTGGCGAGGCACACGGCGGTGAGCAGGTCGTCGGCGCGGCCTTGGGCGAGGCGGGCGATGACATTGGCCGAGGCGGGGGCGACAACCACGGCATCGGCCCAACGCGCCAACTCGATGTGGCCCATGGCCGCCTCGGCCCTGGTGTCCAGCAGTTCGCTGTGCAGCGGATTACCGGACAGGGCTTGAAAGGTCAGCGGGGTGACGAATTCCGCCCCGCCTGCGCTCAGCACCACGCGCACCTCGGCACCGCCCTCGCGCAGGCGGCGCACCAGCTCGGCGGCCTTGTAAGCGGCGATGCTGCCGGTAACGCCAAGCAGGACGTGTTTGTTGGCGAGGTTTTTGTTAGCGGGGATATGCATATTTGTGCAAGATTACCTATGGGTGAGAGTCGAGGCTGTGTAGTGTAAACGAAAGCCTGCATATGTTACGAAACGACAAGGACGTTGTGATGGCAATTACCGACTGGCCGCCCGAGGAACGGCCGCGTGAAAAACTCCTCAAACGTGGCGCAGAGGCGCTTTCCGATGCCGAACTACTGGCGATTTTCCTGCGCACCGGAGTGCCGGGCAAGACCGCGGTTGACCTGGCTCGCGACCTGTTGACCCGCTTTGGCTGCCTGCGTGCCCTGCTGGATGCGGATTGCAAGGTCTTCTGCGAGGCGCCTGGGCTGGGTATTGCCAAGTTCACCCAACTGCAGGCCACCACGGAAATGGCTCGCCGCCACCTCGCCGAAATCCTGAAGCGCGGCGAGGCCTTGACCAGCGCTGGAGATACCCGTCGTTATCTCAGCACCCGTCTGCGCGACTACCCCTATGAAGTATTTGCCTGCCTGTTCCTCGACACCCGCCATCGAGTGATCGAATTCGAAGAACTGTTCCGCGGTACCATCGACGGCGCCAGCGTGCATCCGCGCGAAGTGCTACGCCGTGCCCTGGCCCACAATGCCGCCGCCGTGATTCTTGCGCACAATCACCCCTCCGGTATTGCCGAACCCAGCCGTGCCGACCGACACATCACCGAGCGCCTGACCGATGCCCTGGCGCTGGTGGACGTGCGAGTGCTGGATCATTTGGTGGTGGGCGATGGCGAGGTGGTGTCGTTTGCGGAGCGGGGATGGTTGTAGTACGGAAAAAAGTGTAATTTACAGAATCAGAGGAGATAGACGAACCCCAACGATTAATCGATCTTAACGGTTAGAAATCGCCATTGCATAGCCTACATCCTGACTTTCTCAGCTAAACAATTATCGACTAAAGGCCAGTGATTTTTATCTTAGGATAGAAAATTAAATTTAGATGAAATTTTTTCAAGGATAAATCGACATCATTTTTTCTAACTAGACAGCAAATAATAAAATTTATTATGGTAAAAATAATATGGAACACACAATTAATATCAGTTCTTGGAATGGGATTGAGAGAAGGAAAAAATTAAT
>JALTPW010000165.1 GCA_026999335.1 Chromatiales bacterium | reverse complement strand
GGGCCTGGATGACATTGGTGTCGGCGCGGTAGGTCTGCACCTGGCTGGCGACGCCCTGCGGTGGCGGGGTGTTGCTGAAGTGCCATTCGCCATCGGTATCTTGCCATTTATAGACCGTGGTGGTGCTTTCTTCGTCGCCCAGTCCTTCGGTCATACTGCGAATCTGTGACAAGCCCTGCAGCAGGGCCGGGCTGTCATCGTCCGGATTGTCCGGGGCGAGGAAAAAGGCGCCGGCGACGAGGACGATGATCAGGACAATGAGCAGGCTCAGGAACATGGTGGTCTGTGTTAGAAGGTATGACCGTCCCAACCCCACAGGTGGCGCCCGGCGTTGGTGAATTCGATGTAGATGCGATCCTGGGCAATAGCCAGCTCTTCGCTGATCAGCTGGCACAGTGCGGCGGAAAGGGAAGCGGTTGCGTCATCGGGCAGGCCGATGCTCTTGAGTTCCAGATAGGCCAGTGGCGCGTTGTTGCCGGCAAACAGCATCGCCTGACCGGCGTCCAGGGTGATCATCACATAACGCTCGGGCTTGCCCAGCAGCTCGGCGACTTTTGCTGAGGCCTTTTGCAGTAACGCGGTTTGCGCGGCGTCATCCAGGGGCTGGTTGGTATGGATTTTCAATAGTGGCATGGGCTGTTCCTATTAGCCGGCGGATGGCATGTCCTCGTCCGTTTTTGAAATCTTCAGCTCGTTGTTGGCAGCCCAGTTCATGATGTAGTGATAGGTTTCGGGCGCGGTCTCTTCCAGCTGAGGGTCGATGATGATGCACTTGATGCCGTTGATGGTCTTTGGATGCAGTAAGGGGGAATAATGGATACGGTGGTCGCGGCCAAAGGTGGATAGTGCACCGCTCATGCGTTCGGCCCAGTCGCTGGGCCGAAATTTTTGGCCACTCTCGGTGACGCCTTCGATGATGATTTTTTTCACGGTGATTTTGGCTGGGTTATCTGTCTAAAAGTCGTCGCTGGCGATGGTAGGGGCGGGGTTTGATTCTGTTGCCATGACGCTACAGCTGGCCCGCGAGATTTCGCGGCGAATTATAGCGCAGTTCCCTTCGATACAATGCAACAATTTTCGATTATCTCGCCTGTCATTGACTGCCAGACCGTGAAGCCGCCTTCGCGGGTGCCGGTGTATCGGCCCGAAATGCCCAAATTGCTTGACCTGACGGACGCTTCCCAGTAATTTTGACGCCTTATCGCTGTTTTCAGGAAATCGCCCGTTTTGCGGGCGTTTTTTAGTAGTGGCCCCAGATTTTTCGGGTTTTTCCGGCAAGGGTGGGGCGGAGAAAAAGAGAGTCTTGACGTGAAATTGACTGGTGCGGAAATTCTGACCCGTTTCCTCGCGGACGAGGGCGTTGAATACGTCTTCGGTTATCCCGGTGGCGCGGTGCTGCACATTTATGATGCCCTGCACAGGCAGGACAAACTGAAACATATCCTGGTACGCCACGAACAGGCGGCCACCCATGCGGCGGATGGCTATGCCCGTTCCACCGGCAAGCCAGGTGTAGTGCTGGTGACCTCCGGTCCCGGCGCCACCAATGCCGTCACCGGCATTGCCACGGCCTATATGGATTCCATTCCGATGGTGGTGATCACCGGTCAGGTGCCCACCAGCCTGATCGGCAATGATG
>JALTPW010000164.1 GCA_026999335.1 Chromatiales bacterium | reverse complement strand
CCAAGGCGCTCAGCGATGGCCCCAATGCCTGGCCGCTGGGTGAAATGGAAGGCCTGCTGGAGATGCTCAAGGCGCTGGACGATGCGGTGAAGTCGCGTGGCTTCGCGCATGATCCTGCGTAGGTTGGAGTGAGGTACGAACCCCAACAATAGGTCTGCGGGTTACCGTTGGGGTGCGTACCTCACCCCAACCTACAAACCCCAACCTACAATAGGTTACAAAATTCCCGGTGGGCAGTGCCCACCCTACGATCAACCAAATTCTAACCAAGAAATGCCGGAGTCCCAATGACTGCAAAAATCACCAATATCCACGCCCGTGAAATCATCGACTCGCGTGGTAATCCCACCGTTGAAGTGGACGTCATCCTCGAATCCGGCGCCCTCGGCCGCGCCGCCGTGCCCTCCGGCGCCTCCACCGGTTCGCGTGAGGCCATCGAGCTGCGCGACGGTGACACGTCCCGTTATCTGGGCAAGGGCGTATTGAAGGCCGTGGCCAATGTCAACGGCGAAATCCGTGACGCCCTGCTAGGCAAGGATGCCTCGGATCAGGCGGCCGTCGATCAGTTGATGATCGATCTCGATGGCACCGAAAACAAGGAACGCCTGGGCGCCAATGCCATCCTCGGTGTCTCCATGGCCGCTGCCAAGGCTGCCGCCATCGAGGCCGGTCTGCCCCTTTATCGCTACCTCGGCGGCGACGATGCCACGGTGATGCCGGTGCCGATGATGAACATCATCAACGGCGGCTCACATGCCGACAACAGTGTCGATTTGCAGGAATTCATGATCCAACCCGTGGGTGCGCCGAATATCGCCGAGGCCATCCGCTATGGTGCCGAGGTCTTTCATGCCCTGAAAAAAGTGCTGCATGAGCGTGGCCTGAACACCGCCGTCGGTGACGAGGGGGGGTTCGCCCCGGATCTGCCCTCCAATGAGGCCGCGCTGGAAGTCATCATCGAGGCCATCGAGGCCGCCGGTTATGTGCCGGGCAAAGATATTTATATCGCCATCGATGCCGCCGCCTCCGAGTTCTACAAGAACGGCCAGTACGAGCTGACCTCCGAGGGTAAATCACTGACGGCGGCCGAGTTCGTCGACGTACTGGCCGGCTGGGTGGACAAATATCCGATTCTCTCCATTGAAGACGGTCTGGACGAAAGCGACTGGGACGGCTGGGCGATCATGAGCGAAAAGCTGGGTAACAAAATCCAGTTGGTCGGTGATGATCTGTTCGTCACCAACACCAAGATCCTCAAGCGCGGCATCGATAACAATATCGCTAACTCCATTCTCATCAAGGTCAACCAGATCGGTACCTTGACGGAAACCTTCGCTGCCATCGACATGGCCAAGGCCGCTGGTTACACCGCCGTGATGTCGCACCGCTCCGGTGAAACCGAAGATGCCACCATCGCCGACCTGGCCGTGGCGACGGCCACCGGCCAGATCAAGACCGGCTCCCTGTCGCGCTCGGATCGCATCGCCAAGTACAACCAGCTGCTGCGTATCGTCGAGGAGCTGGGCGATGCCGCCACTTATCCCGGCCTGTCCGCCTTCAAGCGTGCCTGATGGTGTAAGTGATGAAAACCATCATTGCCGCCCTTGTCGTGCTGTTTGTACTGTTGCAGTACAAACTCT
>JALTPW010000163.1:1030-1643 GCA_026999335.1 Chromatiales bacterium | reverse complement strand
GGCCACTCCCTGGGCGGCGCCCTGGCCACCCAGGCTTCCGCCATCACCGGCCGCCCCGCCGTTGTCTACAACCCCGCCGGCCTGCACGACAACACCCTGAAAAGAAATCGTGTTGACCCAGACGCCTTCAAAAAACAGGCCGACGCCGGTTTGGTCACGCGCGTGGTGGTCAAGGGCGAGGCGCTGGATACCGTGCAGGAACTTGAGATGAAGCCATCAAGCACCGTTGCGGCCAGCGTGCTGACCGGTACGCTGATCGGCCCGGCCGGCGCCGCCATTGTCGGCCTGGCCAAGGTCGTCGCGGATCGGCCCGCTGCCGCCGGCGAAAACGGAATATTCAGAAGGGAGTTGAAAAATGCAACACAAGCGATGGCCCGATATTATCAACTGGCTGGCGCTATGCGCGGTAGTACTCGCCGTAGTGGCCTGCAAGGATTCAGAGATGAACTTACGAGGTGGCACCATGGTTAAAGCAAGCGCGGTCTATACGGACGAAGGCGTGATCAAACTGGCCAAGGCGGTCAAAAAGGGCAACAGTCAACAGATCAAGGCGCTGATTGCCGAGGGGGTGGATCCCAATGCCCGGGGCAAGGATGGCTACAACCTGCTGATG
>JALTPW010000163.1:0-1020 GCA_026999335.1 Chromatiales bacterium | reverse complement strand
CCTCAGCCAACGACCCGAGCTATCTGACCCTGCTGCTTGAGCAGGGGGTGGATCCCAATTTACGCGGCAAGTCAGGGGCATCGGCGCTTCGGAATGCCATCATGGGTGACCGGGAAGAAAACCTCAGGGCTCTGCTGGCCGCCGGGGCCGATCCCAATGCGAGAGAAGCCCCCTTCCCTGACGGTAGTCCAGGAGACACCGTATTACATGATGCAGCATCCGCTGGCACCAGCCGAGAGGTTTTGATTCTTCTCGCGGCGGGGGCCGATCCCACCGCCCTTAATGCGAGGGGCAACACCTTTCAGCGCGCATTTTTTAGGATGTCCGAAGAGATCATGACGGCCGAGGGCAAGGCTGGGCGGGAGCAGGTGCGTGACTGGCTGCGTGAGCGCAATATCCCCGTTGAGGACGGGAGATAATCATGGCCAGTGAACACGCATTAGAGCGCGAAATGGCCGACCTGTCCGAAGCCGTCTATGACCCGGCGCAACAAACCGTCGGTGACTGGACCCGCCTCACCGATGATGAACTGCGGGCGGCAAAGATTAAACCCGATTCTCTCATCAATAAAGACAGCGGCCTGAAGTCCGGCCTCTACAAAAACAGCCGTGGCGACGTCGTATTGGCCTATGCGGGCACCGAGTCACTCAAGGATATGTGGGTCAATACCAAGCAGGCATTCGGCTTTGAGACGGAGCAGTATCGTCAGGCGGCAGAACTTGCACAGAGAGCGAACAAAGCCTTCGGCGACAAACTGAGCTTCACCGGCCACTCCCTGGGCGGCGCCCTGGCCACCCAGGCTTCGGCAAAGACCGGCCGCCCCGCCGTTGTCTACAACCCCGCCGGCCTGCATGACAACACCCTGAAACGAAACAAGGTAGATCCCGACGCCCTCAAAAAACAGGCCGACGCCGGTTTGGTCAGGCGCGTGGTGGTCAAGGGCGAGGCGCTGGATACCGTGCAGGAACTTGAGATGAAGCCATCAACCACCGTTGCGGCCAGCGTGCTGACCGGTACGCT
>JALTPW010000162.1 GCA_026999335.1 Chromatiales bacterium | reverse complement strand
TGACAACTGGACGGATCGGTGGCGAGGAGAATTATAAGTATGAAACGTTATAACTGGCGCCATTTTTTTGGAGGAGTCGCTCTTCTTCTTATTCTTGTCCAATTATTGTCAGGACTGGTTTTGACCATGTTTTACAAACCTCACCTGAACGAGGCATATTCGAGTATACAGAATATCTATAATCAGCTCGAATTTGTCGCGTGGGTAAGGGATGCACATCGCTGGACAGCGTTTTTATTGGTGGTGTCGATCATATTGCACTTTATCAGAAGTTTTTTGCGAATGGATTACCTTAATCGGGAGAAAAAAACGTTTTGGCTGACGGGGGTTTTACTGTTTCTGCCGATATTAGGTTTTTTGGTAACCGGGTTTATTCTGCCCTGGGAATGGAGAGGGTACTGGTTTATGGAGATGGTACCCAACTATGTGGGTGGTATCGCTTTTGTCGGGCCGGTCTTGAAGGATTTTTTTATTGATGCATTTACCATGAATAGAAATTTCATTGCGCATGTTCTTGTGTTGCCGGTTATTACCCTTGTATTAATAGAACTTCACTCCATTGCAAGAATTCGCAAGAGAAGTGGTGGTATTCCCGCTTATATCATGCGGCATGGCACAGTTACGATACCTTTTCTTTTGCTGATCAGTTTTCTGGCATATTACCTGCCAATGCCTTCTCAAGATCCGGATATTATACCCATGCCACTGGATGGCACCTATATACCAACCCCTGAGTGGTTTGTTTTGGCGTTCTTTTTACCCTATATGCATTTTGAAGGGTTTTTGGCCACATTCCTCAGCTTTTATCTCCCGTTTGCGCTGTTCTTGCTGCTGGCGATTTTTCCCTATTATCTCAGAAGGAAACGCAGGGATACTACGGAATCCCAGGTTCGGAAAGGCGGTGCGTTAATGAAAATCAGGGGGTTGTTTGCAAAAATACCCACCCTGAACAATCAAACCAAAGTCATGGCTTTTTTCAGTGTCAGTCTGGTGGCAATGACGATATTTGGGGCGCTATATGCGGGAACCCATGAATCTCCTACGATGGGCTGCAATTCCTGCCACAATATTTATTCTGGAGTCAGGATGGGTATACCTCCGGAAGATTTCAAGAATCGGGAAATACTCCCCTTGCTTGATGACAATCAGTGGATGATGCAGCACTGGTTCTATCCCCAGGTTATTTGGTAGTCATGTATTTTTCGGGTCTCTTGGTGTGGTAATTTTTTCATTCAAGGCCTGTCCGGGATTATTGATATAGATCAATGAGCAGGGGTTTTTGGGTTGTTATCCTAACCTAGGATGTGTCATGGAAACAGGCTAGGCGCCGTACATTTTTTCCGCTAACAAAGCGTCAAGCGGACATTGACAGGATGCATGTGGATGGGGCTGAAAAATTTCCTCGGCTGTTTTCTGAGATATTTTCTAAACCATATGATGTTATGAATATTTATTTTTGCCTGAGAGGGTGGGGCGTATGCGAATACAGCACATAGGTTCTTTTATTTGCAGCATTGTCATTATCTTGGCCATGTCTGCAATCGCTGGCTGTGGACAGACTGAGATGTCAAATACAGCGCCCAGTGAAGGCCCTGTCGAGGTTCTCAAGAAATTTTATGGGTACATAGAAGAGGCAAAGCTGA
>JALTPW010000161.1 GCA_026999335.1 Chromatiales bacterium | reverse complement strand
CGACTTCGTCATGACGATAACGGCGCAGGCCACGGTCGGGACTGTCTTCAGACAACAGGTTGCCCAAGTCGTCGTAAACATAGGTGGTGTTGCTGTTGTTGGGACTGATGACGGCAGTCAGGCGGTCGCCGGCATCGTAAACATACTGCGTGAGGGTGTCCCGCGTATCGGCATCAAAGCCACCCAGGTCACCGGTGGTCGTTGTCAGGCGCTTGAGGGCATCATACTGGAAGTCGGTGGTGACGTTTTTGGCATTGATGCTGTTATCCAGGCTACCGTCAGGCTGGAAGTTGTAATCGATGATCTCGTCCACCAGAGTGCGGGTATCGAGGCGATTATAGATATCGAAGGTCTGCTGCACGCTCTTGTAGAGTACGCCGGCACTGTCGAATACCCTTTCATCCGTGCGATTGCCTTCGGTGTCCAATACATAATCAACGTGGTTGCCGAGCTGGTCGACGATCCCGATCAGGCGGCGGGCATCATCGTATACCAGCCGGGAGGTCATCGCCAATGCCGTACCATCGGCCTGGGTGATGGTTTCCACTTCGCCGGTGGCGAGGTAGGTCCAGCGCGTGGTGCGGCTGTTGCCGTTGCTGGTTTCGGTGAGGGTTTCGAGGCGGTCGTTGCCGGAGTAGTAGGCATAAGTCAGCGTGAGGCCGTTGGGGCGCTCTTCTGAAAGCACTTTGCCCGTGGCGGTGTACTGGATGTTATCGCGCAACACGATGCTGGTGGGGCTGGTAATACGCTGTAGCCGGCCACGGTTGAATCCCTCAGCGGCATCATTGACGTAATAGTCCAGAGTAGTGATATCGGCTACATCCGTGCGCGGGCCATCGATCTGGCTAAGCTGATGCAGAGGCCCCTCATACCTGTAGGAAGTGGTGCGCGATATCGCTATGCCATCCGGCGTGAAACCATCAACGGTTACTGAAGTACGATTGCCGAAATCATCGTAGGTATATGTAGTGACCTTGCTGTTGCCCGTTGCTACCGAGGTTTCAGTCTTGGTGGTGATCTTGTTGAAATAACGTGGATCATAGGTGTAGTCGGTGCGGCGCTCTTCGGGAGTGCCAACAGCCTCTATCTTGTAGCCATATTGGCCTTTTGAGTCGTAGTTTCCGTATTGGGTGGTAAGGCTATTCTCTATTTTGGATATCAAATTATTGAAAGAGTCGTATAGATTATTTACGTTACTGGCACCACATTCCACACAGCTTGGGCCACTCACCTCTGCCAACAAGAAAACATTATTTTTTTCAATAAACGAGTAAGTCGTAGTTGCGCCACGACTGTTTGTTACAATACGTTCGCCATATTCATTATACGAAATATCCAACCGCCCTGCTTCTCCGGCATGACGAGAAGAAACAACACGGCCTCGTGAATCATATTGATAGGTGGCGTAGCGGATATTTCGTTCATCGGTAATACCTGTAAGAGGCAACAGGTCATTTTCCCCCACAAGCCCAACCAGTGCATTTGCATGGATGTCTGGTGTTAAATTTGTATTAGCAGGAAACACATTCTTTAACAGACTGGAACCGAGAGAACCTTGAGGAATAAGTTGTTCTTCAAAATGGTATTTTCTGGTACGACCATCTGGATATGTCACACCAGCTAATACTTTTCGGACAATACCATCTACAATTTGAACATCATCATAACTATAGACGTACTCCCTACCCGCTGGATCCGTCATTACAGATAATAACCCTTCTGAATTATACTTGAGCCCAATAGACCGCCCCAAACCATCATGCACAGAAATCAAAAGCTCTGCATGGGGTGCTATATCTTTGGATGAAAACTCATCGCTATAATTCAGAGTAAAAACTTCACCTGCACGGGTCACCAGCGAAATCAGCCTACCGTTAGAGTCATATAGCTCAGTATCACCACTTTCCGCAACATAGTACTTCCAGGAAGCACCAGCAACAGGATCGGAAAAATACTCGAGGCTATCATTGTTATATACCTCACTGACCCAGGAGCCTTCCTGCCAAGTAAAAAGTTGGATATCCCCCAATTCACGGACTGCCTCCACATATTGCTTCTGCTCCTCAGAAATAACACGGAGAAATCGCCCAAAAGTACGAATAAACCAATTCGATCCCAATGGCCCAGAATAGGAAAAAATATTCCGCGATGAATACTGCCGGGAAAAAGTCAGACCAATGCCACTTGGCGATAGATCCGAATAGTCCGTCTCTACCTGAGACTTGAAACCATTACCAGGGTAAACGGGGTTGCCAATTCCACACATACCACTTCTTGCCGGCCTGGCACGCTGGCACCAGTCACCACCGACGCGAACAAAGCCCTCAGGACACATTCTTTTGGCCGTATACCAATTCTGCCCATGCCACCCCTCTATTTCCTGAATTACCGCCCCAAATTGAATGTGAGTAACTGTATAAATACAACCTGTACTGTCTGCTCGGGGGTCAGAGTAGATTATTGTGGTATTACCACCTGCAACATATGGCGCAGGCATTGCAGCTTCGCATGCCAAGTCCGCTGTAGGATAAAAACCAGTATTCTTGAAGTTATCTTGATAAATATAAATTGCTGATATCTCCTCAAACTCCCACTCTGATGGCAAACTTGATGCCTTACCTGGAAGAAACTGAAGAAATACAAAACTGAGAAAAACAAATAACCGCCAAGCAGCTATCGGGCGGTAGACCATACGTTCCCCCTCATCCCTGAAACACACAGAATTTGTGACGAGTGAACAACAATACTAACTAGAGCCTGCTCATAAAGTCAACGCGCCATTGCCGACGACCATCCGAGCGAGTGACAGGGCGCATATATGGCGCCAAGTTAAACCTAAGCCATTAATTAAAAGAAAGAAAGCCGACCCGGTGGCAAACTGATTGTGACAAAACAATCTCCCCGGAGCCAACTTTTATGATCACTAATAGCAAACTTGTTTGCAGGAAACAACAACACATACAAACTATCGCAAAAACGAGCGACACCTATCGTTTTTTAATCTGCTCACCGGGCCTGAGATGCCATTGAAAGTCGAGAGCTACCCCCCCGAGACATACCGAAAACGGCCCCCCTCCCCACGGAAACATTGTCGATGTTTCTCGCCCAAGCGCTGAACACAGACCGCTCATGCCAGAAGATCGTTAATGACACAGCGATCAAGCTCATTGTAGGCGGTTTATCACCTTGCAGTAGGAATACCAGTGGCTATTGCCAAGCACGGCAGCGGCTCCCCTTGGCGATGGTATCAACATTAGCACGTTATACGGGCGAGTTGATGAACCAGCACATTCCGAGTGATTGGCGCTGGCAAAGAAATGTGGATCTATTTTTTCGCCTACAATCTTATTCGTTTACTCATGGCGTAGCCTGCCCTCCTTTCGGATGTACTGCCAAGATAGCTGATTTTCAAGCACACGGTGCAGCTATGGATAGCGTGGAGCCAACAAACACAGGCGAACGGTATTCAAATAGACGAAAGGGTCAGAGGGTCAGGCTTGCGCAATTGCGTTTCCCGATACTCATAATACAAAAGCGCAAGCCTGACCCTGTTTCTGTTTCTCTGTTTCTGCGGGTTGCACCTGCAAAGCTGCGAGTGTGGCTTGGGTAGAGTGCCTTGCCTTTCCGGGCTATGGGGCTATGCTATACAGGTATATCAACGAGGATATGAGCATGTTAGCTATTCGCTTACCCAAAGATATAGAGGATCGGTTGGATCGGTTGGCCAAACAAACTGGCCGGACCAAAACATTCTATGCCCGCGAGGCGATAGTCGAGCACCTGGAAGAGCTGGAGGATGTTTTCCTGGCCGAGAAGCGTTTGCGGGAGCCGGCCAAACGTTGGACACAGGACGAACTGGAGCAGGGGCTTGACCTGGACGGTTGAGTGGGATGACCGGGCCAGAAGGGAGTTGCGCCGACTGGATCGCCAGGTTCAGCGGGGGATTTTGTGTTATTTTCGTGAGCGCATCATGGACGAAGACAGCCCGCGCCGTTTTGGTAAATCGCTGCGCCACGGGCTGCAAGGCTTGTGGCGTTACCGCGTGGGTGATTACCGCGTGATCTGCAAGATTGAAGATCATCGTCTGGTGGTGTTGATATTGGCGGTGGATCATCGTAGTACCGTATACCGGTAATGCATTCCTACGCGGCCCGCTCAATCCGTCAGTATTCCTCTTCTTCCCTTATCAATTTTTCTTTGTTTCCCGGCTCTGTGCTATTCTCTATATAAATCTACAAAACCGTAGGAAGGGTGTGATTATGTCCACAGGTACACAGGTTTCTGCCTACATTTCTGAAGAGACCAAGGCCCAGGTAGAGGCCTATACGAAGAGCCGCGGTGTGAAGAAGGCATACCTGATCGAAGAAGCGCTACAGCATCACCTGCAGGCGTTACGTGAGATCCCCGAGGATCTCATCATCCCTTCACGGTTGCTGTTGACCCGTGAGGCGATGGAGGCGGTTGCTGACCGTGTCGCCAAGGAGAGCCCGCCAACAGAGGCCCTCAGCGTGCTGTTTCGTGATTAGTGCCGAGAGGGAGATACGCATACGCCGCCTGGAATCCAATGATGACCGCTCCGGATTCCGTAGCGGGAATATCGACCTTGACCGTTTTTTTCAGCGCTACGCAGGGCAGAACCAGTTTCGTCATCATATAGGTACCACCTATGTCGCTATTCGGGCTGGTGGCATTACTGGTTTTGTAACGGTTTCCAGTAGTGAAATGAGAGTGGAGGAATTGCCGAAGCCCCTGCGTGGCCGCTTGCCAGCTTACCCCCTGCCTATTCTCCGCGTTGCCAGACTGGCAGTGGATGAACGCTTCCAGGGTCATGGCATTGGTCGGTTGTTGTTACGGGCTATGCTTGAGCTTGCCTTGGAGATGCGAGACCGGGTCGGTTGTACCGGTGTGGTGGTGGATGCAAAACCGGGTGCGGCAGACTTCTATTCTGAGCTGGGATTTAAGGTGATTGATTTGGTCAGTGGCGCGTTGGGTGACCGGCCGGAACCTATCGCCATGTTCCTGCCTATACGGCAGATTGCAGCGGCCGTGGATGAAGGGAGTGAGCCTGCCGCGAGGAGGGAATAAAACAACCCCGCAGCAAGCTATCTCGCTGCGCTCGACTTTCGCAATGCGAAAGTGGGGTGAAGTGCTGACTGAGTCTTGAGGGACCTGGAATACCGTCATTCCCGCGCAGGCGGGAATCCAGAGTGTAGGAAACTTCAAGCACGCTGGATGACTCACTCCGGCGAAAACCGGATCCCGGGACGGCAATCTCTGGATTCCGGCTAAAAACAGGCCGGAATAACGATAATCGCAGCACCAGAAAGTAGGCGCTTTTCTTAAAGAACCTACTTTTGGTAGGCGAGCTGCGGGGAATTCGACCCAGAGAGATTAAGTTAGGGCAATGCCCCTACGATGCAGAGCCACGGACTACAAAGTTTGTGTCGTTATCACGTAATCTGCAAGATTGAAGACCATCGCTGAGATGCTGTGGGTATTGGCGATGGGTCATCGTTGTACCGTAT
>JALTPW010000160.1 GCA_026999335.1 Chromatiales bacterium | reverse complement strand
TGTGTGCCACGAAGGCGCATAGGAGGACGAAGTCCTCCGTGCAGCTATGCTGCATAAGAGATGAGGGAGGGCCCCTCGAAACCGCCATGCAGGTGGCGGTTTCAAACCACCGTAAGCTGCGCTGGTAAAGAGCCAGGGTGGTGAGCGTTACGGAAAAGGCAGGGCATGACCCTGTCAGGTACGGATCAATGGAGACGAACGCAAGTGAACCACTGATGACGTGTCGAAAGCGTAGGGACGAGGTCAAAACCGAGGGGTAGTCGTTACTTCGGGATAAGTCTAGCGGAACCCTGTTAACTGGCTAGGCGGCCTCCGGCATAAAGGTGGCGTGAACGTGATCCAGGCTCTTATGTGGAACGTGGGAACCTGTCGCCCCGATGTTAAGGGAGAAGCGCAAGTGGAAGCCCCACAAGTGCCAGAGTACCGATGCGGAGCACAGGGGCGGAGTAACCCGTAGTAGTGACGAAGCACCTGTAATGGGAGCGGAGCAAAGGGGTTACATCGTCCAGCTTGAAGAGAGAAAACAACCGGAAACGGGAGGATTGGATTGAAACAAGCAAAACCGTTTAGTATCTCCAAACGACAAGTTTGGGAGGCGTATAAACGTGTAAAAGCCAATAAAGGCGCTGCCGGAGTTGATGGTCAGACGATAGACGGGTTTGAGAGCGAGCTGAAAGGCAACCTCTACAAGCTGTGGAACCGGCTGGCATCGGGCAGTTACCTGCCGCCCGCCGTACTGAGGGTAGAGATACCCAAAGGCGATGGGGGGATCAGGCCGTTGGGAATACCCACAGTAGCCGACCGAATAGCCCAGATGGTAGTCAAGCAATATTGGGAACCGGCGTTAGAGAAACACTTTCACCGAGACTCGTATGGTTATCGTCCAGGGAAATCGGCCCACGATGCAGTGGGAGCAGTGCGCAAACGGTGTTGGCGAAATGACTGGGTGCTTGATTTGGACATCAAGGGCTTTTTCGACAATATCAGTCACGAACTGATGCTAAAAGCAGTGGCAAAACATACGGAAGAGAAATGGGTGAAGCTCTACATTGAACGGTGGTTAAAAGCGCCGATCGAGACAAGAGAAGGCACCCGGACGCTTCCAGAAAAAGGGACGCCTCAGGGAGGAGTAATCAGCCCCCTGCTGGCCAATCTTTTCCTGCATTACGCCTTTGATAAATGGATGGAAAGAAACTTTCCAGGAATTCCATTTGCCAGATACGCCGATGATGCGGTGTGTCACTGCAAAAGCCAAGCGCAAGCTGAAACGTTAAAGCGAGCGCTGATCGAGAGGATGAGAGAAGTCGGACTCGAACTGCACCCGGAGAAGACAAAGATCGTCTACTGCAAGGATGACGACCGGAAGCAAACGTATCCCCGTACCCGTTTTGACTTTCTAGGCTATCAATTCAGAGCCAGGAGATCAAAGAACCGGTATGGAAAGCACTTCATCAACTTCACACCAGCGATCAGCAACAAAGCGGGTAAAGCCATTCGGCAAGAGATGCGCCGATGGAAGCTGCACCTTCGTAGTGATAAGAGCTTGGAAGAACTGGCATGGATGTTTAACACGAAAATCCAAGGCTGGATTAATTACTACGGACGCTACTACAAATCAGCGATGTACCCAACATTACGCAGCCT